>DATEFR010000187.1:0-11071 GCA_035280545.1 Burkholderiaceae bacterium
GTCATCGACTTGCCGCAGCCCGACTCGCCGACCAGGCACAGCATCTCGCCGCGCCGCACCTGGAAGGTGATGCCGCGCACCGCATGCAGCCACCCGCGCTCGGTCGGCAAGTCGACCCGCAGGTTCTGCACGTCCAGCAGCAGCTTGTCGTCGTCAGGCGTGCTCATCGGTGCCTCTCAATGGCGGCCATCGGGCGCCGTGACATCGCGGATGCCGTCGCCCACCAGGTTGATCCCCAGCACCAGCAGCGCCAACACGACACCCGGGATCACGATCACCCACGGCTGGAAGAACATGTAGGCCTTGCCCTCGGCGACCATCAGCCCCCACGACGGCGTCGGCGGCTGCACGCCCAGGCCGAGGAACGACAGCGTCGCCTCGAGCAGGATCGCGTGCGCCATCTCGAGCGTCGCGACCACGGTGAGCGCGCTCATCAGGTTGGGCAGCAGCTCGCGCAGCACGATGTAGCGCGTCGAGGCGCCCAGCGCCTGCGCAGCGGCGATGAACTCGGCGTCGCGCAGCTGCTGCGTCGCCGCGCGCGTGACGATCGCGTAGCGGTCCCACAGCAGCAAGCCCAGCAGCACGATCACGACCTTCAGCGAGCCGCCGACCAGCGAGGCCAGCGCCAGCGCGACCAGCACCACCGGCATCGCGAGCCGGGTCGTCACGACGTAGCTCACCGCCGCGTCCACACGCCCGCCGAAGTAGCCGGCCAGCACGCCCAGCGTCGTGCCGATCAGCCCCGAGATCAGCGCGGCCGCGAGGCCGATGCTGAGCGAGACGCGCGCGCCGTGCAGCAGCCGGCTCAGGTAGTCGCGGCCGAGCTTGTCGGTGCCGAGCAGGTGCTCCCAGCTGCCCTTCGCGTACCAGGCGGGCGGGATCAGGCGCTGCGTCACGTCCTGCGCATACGGATCGTGCGGGCTGAGCCAGGGCGCGAACAGCGCCGCCAGCGCGATCAGCCCGAGGATCGCGCCGCCGATCACGAGGCCGCGATGGCCCAGGCTGCGACGCAGCCATCGTCGCCATGCGGGCAGCGACGGCAAGGGGAGCACCGGCGAGGCGGGAACGAAGGTGGACGACATGGCAGCCTGTCCTCAGCGTGTGCGCATGCGCGGATCGAGCACCGCGTTCAGCACGTCGGCGACGAAGGTCAGCGCGATATAGAACACCGCGATGATCAGCACCACCGCCTGCACCACCGGATAGTCGTTGCGCGAGATCGAGTCCCACGCGAGCTGCCCCAGGCCCTGCAGCGAGTAGACCGACTCGATCACGACCGAGCCGCCCAGCATGAAGCCGAGCTCGACCGCGGCGAGCGCCATCACCGGGATGATCGCGTTGCGCAGCGCATGCTTGAACACGATGCGCGCCGGGCTCAGGCCCTTCGCGCGTGCGGTGCGGATGTAGTCGGAGCCCAGCACGTCCAGCATGCCGGCGCGCGTCAGCCGCATCAGCGACGGCATCGCGTAGTAGCCCAGCGCGATCGCCGGCAGCACGAAATGCAGCCAGCTCGTGTTGCCCGCGACCGGCAGCCACTTGAGCCCGACCGCGAACAACAGCACCAAGGTCAGTGCGAACCAGAAGTTCGGCATCGCCTGCCCGACCACGGCGACCAGCAGCGCGCCGCGGTCGACCCAGCTGTCGCGGTACAGCGCGGCCAGCACGCCCAGCGGGATCGCGACCAGCACCGCCAGCAGCAGCGCGACGCTGCCGAGCTTCAGCGTGATCGGCAGGCGCTCGCCGATCAGCTCCATCACCGTGTTCTGGAAGTAGAACGAGCGCCCGAAGTCCAGCCGCAGCGCCGCGCCCAGCCAGTCGGCGAACTGGCTCGCAACCGGGCGGTCCAGTCCGTACTGCACGCGCACCTTCTCGACATCGGCGGCACTGGCTTCCGGCCCGGCGATCGCCGTGGCCAGGTCACCCGACAGATGCAGCAGCATGAAGCTGACGACCGCAACCGTCAGCATCACACCGAACGCGACCAGCAGCCGGCGCAGGACGTAGGCGAACATCGCGAGGCCGTTCGTGATCCGCGGCGGCTACTTCCAGCTCGCCTGGAAGAAGCGCGGCAGTTCGTCGGGCTGCGCGTCGAACTTCAGGTCCGAGGTGAACGCGTAGTTGGTCGAGTACGAGAACATCGGCGCCCACATCGCCTGCGTCGAGATGCGCTGCAGCGCCTGCGCGTACTTGGTCTTGCGCTCGGCCTTGTCGACGGTCGCATCGGCGGTCTGCAGCAGCGCGATCACCTGCGGGTCCTTCGCGGTGTCGTCCGGCCCGCCCTTGAAGAAGTTGCCGGCGAAGGCCGACGCGTCGTTGACGCCGAACGAGCCCCAGGCCTGGAACGACAGCGGCGCACGCCCCGAACGCAGCTCGGTGCGCAGCGCCGGGTACTGCACGAAGTGCAGCCGCGCGCGGATGCCGACCTTGCGCAGGTCGCCGATGATGGCCTCGGCATAGTCGCGCTCGCGGTAGGCCCACAAGTCGGTGTCGAAGCCGTTCGGATAGCCGGCCTCGGCGAGCAGCGCCTTCGCCTTCGCGGGGTTGTAGTCGTAGGCCGTGACCTTGCTCGTGTCGCAGCCGAACTGGGTACGGAAGCACGGCGCGTAGACGGCCTGGCTGCCGCCGCGCACCAGGCTGTCGGCCAGCGCCTTGCGGTTGATCGCGTGGTTCACCGCCTGGCGCACGCGCAGGTCCTTGAACGGCGCGGCTTCGGGCGAGCTGCCGTTGTTGTTGATCGAGACGAAGCCGACGCGCATCGTCTCGCCGCTGAGCACGGTCAAGTTGGGCGCCGCCTTCAGCGACTCGGCCTGGTCGGCCGGCACGCGCCAGATCCAGTCGACCGCGCCGGTCATCAGTTGCGCGGCGCGCGCCTCGGGGTCGCGCACGATCACGAACTTGATCGTGCCGATGCGCGGCTGGCCGAGCGGGCTGTCCTTGTAGTAGGCCGTGTTCTTCACCATCGTCACGCCCTGCCCCGGGACGACCGCGGTGATCTTGTACGGGCCGGTGCCGACCGGCGCCTTGCTGTAGCCCTCGAGGCCGACCTTCTTGAAGTAGGCCGCCGGGTAGATCGGCGTCGGGCCGGAGAGGTACTCCAGCGCGGCCGGGAACGGCGTCTTCAGCTTGAGGCGGACCTGGTTCTCGCCGACCTTCTCGGCGCTCTGGATCCAGTCGGTGTTCTGGCGCGTCGCGATCTTCGCGTCGGGCGCGGTGACGACGTTGAAGGTGTAGACCACGTCGTCGGCGCCGAACTTGTCGCCGTTGTGGAAGGTGACGCCCTGGCGCAAGGTCAGCAGCAGCGCGGTCGGCGACTCCCACTTCCACGCGGTCGCGAGCTGCGGCTTGTATTCGCCGGTCTTCTGGTCGCGGTAGACCAGCGTGTCCCAGGCCATCGCGGCGAGGATCACGCCCTCGCGCATGTTGTTGTGGTACGGGCTGACGTTCTCGACCTCGTTGTCCGAAGCATAGACCAGCGTGTCGTTCGACTTGCCGGCCTGCGCGCCGATCGCACAGAAGGCCAGGCACGGGGCCAGGCACAGGGCCGCAACATTCTTCGTCAAGGCGGGTCGATATCCCATCGAGAGCTCCTCCGTTGTCATGTCGAGACTGAACGCACCCGAAGTCTGAGCAAAAACAGGGCCGCGTGAGCGTTCCAACAGGTAGAGAATGTCGACGCGAGCGTTGCTGCTTCGGCAACACTCGTTTTCACACCAGGAGTCGCGTGCCCAGCACCCCGCCCCTCGTCGCCCGCCAGCTGCAGGACACCGCGCTGCGCTACTTCCTCGAGGTGGTGCGCTGCGGTTCGATCCGCGAGGCGGCGCAGCGCCTGAACGTCGCGGCTTCGGCGATCAGCCGCGCGATCGCGCAGCTCGAGTCGCTGCTCGACGTGCAGCTGTTCGACCGCCATGCGCGCGGCATGATCGCCAGCGCCGCCGGCGAGGTGCTCGCGGTGCATGCGCTGAAGGCCTCGCACGATTCCGAGCGCGTCGTGCACGAAATCCAGGCGCTGCAGGGCATGCAGCGCGGGCGGGTGCGCATCGCCGCGACCGAGGGCTTCGCGATCGAGTTCATCCCGCGGCTGATCAACGACTTCGTCGCGAAGCACCCCGGCATCCAGTTCCACCTGGGCGTGTACGGGCCGGCCGAGACCACGCGCCGCATCCTGCACGGCGATGCCGACATCGGGCTCACGATGAGCCGCACGCCCGAGGCCGGCATCCAGGTCGAGCACCTGCAGCCCTCGCCGGTGCTCGCGGTCACGCGCCGCGGCCATCCGCTGGCGCGCTTCAAGCAGGCCGCGCTGTCGCAGCTGCTGGCTTACCCGATCGCGCTGCCCGAGCCCGACACCACGGTGCGCCAGCTGTTCGACATCGCCTGCAGCCGCCAGCGCCTGACCGTCGAGCCGGTGCTGACCAGCAACTACGTCAGCGCGCTGTTCGGCTTCCTGCGCCACTGCCGCGACGGCGTGACGATCTCGGGCGAGATCTCGATCCGCTACCAGGTCGACCGGCGCGAGCTCGCGTTCGTGCGCCTGCGCGACCGCGGGCTGGACCTGCGCAACATCGAGGTGCAGACGCTGGTCGGCCGCACGCTGTCGAGCGCGGCGCAGGCGTTCCTGAAGTTCCTCAAGCAGCGGCTGGCCGAGCAGGCGGCTTGAACGATGGTGTCACGCCGGTGTCGCGCCGACGGTGTCACGCCTCAACGCGCGGCGTCGAAGAAGGGCGCGGCGCGCTGCAGTGCATCGGCCCGGGCACTGCGGTTGGCCGCAACGGCCTGGCGGGCCTTGCCGGGGTCGTCGAAGTCGTGCGTCGCGCCGTCGTACCACTGCACCTGCAGCGCATGGCCGTCGGGTTCGACAGAGCGGGCCGCGACCTCGCGGCAGACTGTCGGCGAGACCTCTTCGTCGTCGCCACCGAGCAGCATCAGCAGCGGCACGCTAGTCGTTAGCCGGCGTGCGAGCAGCGCCTTCGGTCCGCACCCCGGGTAGAACGCGAGAGCGGCGCGAAAGCGCGGGCCATGCGTCGTCGCAGCGGCCTGGCGCTGCAGTGTGTTGAGCACCGTGCTGCCGCCGTTGCTCCAGCCCTGCAGCATCACGCGATCGGCCATCACGCCGGGCTGCACGGACAGCCACGCGAGCGCCCCTTCGGCATCCAGCGGTCGCACCGTGCGTTCGTTGACCGCATCACGATCCGGGTCGTCGTGGGTGTTCCGGCCATATCCATGACCGCGGCCGCGCGGGCCGAAGCTGTCGACCAGCAGCGCCGCGTAGCCGTGCGCGGCCCAGTACTCGCCCCAAGCCTGATGCCGCTTCGAGAGCGTGGCCGCACCGCACGGCGACGACGTGCCGCGCGCGACCGAGTTGCAATCGCCGTTGACGTTGATCGAATACGGCCCGCCGCGGCCATGCAGCATCACGACCGCGGGATGCGCGGCGGCGGCTGTCCCTTGCGGCGTGTACAGATAGCCGACCAGCTCGGTCCTGCCGTCGGCGCTCGCGAAGTAGACGGTTTGCGGCGCGGCCGCGCAGGCAGCGGCGGCGGTCGCCAGCAGCAGGCCGGCGGTGCACAGGGCGAGGCGTTTCATCGCTCACATTGTGCGTGAGCGTGCGCGAGCTCAACCGGCCGCGATCACCTCGCGCGGCAACAGCGTGCGCGGCTCGGGCAGCGCGGCATTCGAGACGACGTGTGTCGCCGCGCGATGCCGGCTCGGATGGAACGGATGCGGCTCGTCGCACTGCGGGCAGCGCGCGACGGCCTCGTAATACACGTAGTCGCAGTCCGGGCAGTTCTCGGTGCCCGAACACAACTCCACGGCGGCCAGCTCGGCAAACACCGTCGGGCGCATGGCCGCGACCAGCGGCCGGCAGCCCACGCAGTCCTCATGGGGAATCGGATGGTGCGCACAAAGCACGTTGAGCTCCAGGGGGATTCGCCTGTCGTCATCTTCGCTCGCCTGCGTCGGCGGCGATGCGCCGAATAGAGAGGGAATCGCCCCTTCAATCGTCGCCGAAGCGACCGGTCAACCCCTAAGTTCGATGCGCGGCGACCCTGTCAAGCCTTACAGGTGTGCGGGCGATCACGCTCGCGTAGAGTCGGACGCACAGGTCGTACCCCATGAAGCCCGTCAGGCTGATGTTGATTGATGCGGCTGATTCCACGCCGCCCTATCTGCCACTGGAGCTGCTCCCGGATGGTCAAGACACGCTCATCGAGCATGCCGCGACCGAACGAGCCATCGAGCTGACGCTGCGCTGGCTGGAGCCCGACGTCGTGCTGTCCGAGTTCGGCGTCGCCACGCCGCAGGGCCGGCAGGCGCTGGATCTGGTGCAGCGGCTGCGCCCCGACATTCCCCTGATCCTGCTCAGCGACGAGCACGACGAGCAGCTCGAGATCGAGGCATTGCACCGCGGCTCGTTCGACTGCGTGCCCAAGCACGACAAGGCCCGGCTGCTCGCGGTCCTGACGCACGCGCTGAGCGTGACCCGCGAGCGGCGCTTCCGGGCGCAGATCGAACGCGCCTGGCAGGAGAGCGAGCTCAGGTTTCGTCTCTTTATGGAACACATGCCGGGCGCGGCCTACACGAAAGATCTCGCGGGCCGTTTCACGTACGTCAATTCGGTAGCGAAGCGTGTGATCGGCCTTCCCGCCGGCGAGATCATCGGCAAGACTCTGCATCAGCTCTACCCTTCCGAGGTGGCCGATTCGCTGGCCGCGAACGACGACCGCGCGCTGAAGGTCAGGCAGCCGATCGAGGCGATGGAACGGGTCGACACGCCGGACGGACCCCGCGTCTTTCGCAGCATCAAGTTCCCGATCATCGGCATGGACGGGCAGGCGACGATGACCGGCGGCTTCTCGGTCGACATGACGGAGGCGGATTCGACCCTGCAGCCTCTCCCGCACGATCAACACACAGGAGAACCATGACCGAGCAGCCGCAACAGAGCGCATCACAAGCACTGATGCAGGCGATGGGACTGACCCAGGCCGCCTTCGAACGACGCAAGAAGATCGTCGGCCTCGAGCCGGCGGACCTGGCCCGCATCGCGCAGATCAAGGATCTCGTGACGGAAATTGCGGAAGACTGCGTCGCCACCTTCTTCAATCACCTGGCCGGCCTGGAGGAAGCGCGCCCGCTGCTGGCAAGCCGCGCGCTGGTCGAGAAGGCGCGCCAGCTCAAGAAAGAGCACCTCATCGCGATGGCGCAGGGCGACTACGGCCTGGCCTATGTCGAACAGCGCCTGGAGCTCGGCGCGCTGTACGCCCGCTCCGGGCTCGACACCTGCACCTTCCTCGGCGCGTTCCACCAGATGCTGCGGCATATCGGCAGCACGGTGATGGCGCAGTCCGGTGTCGCGCCCGGCAACGCGTTCGAGAGCTTCATGTCGCTGAAGAAGGTCGCCTTCTTCGACCTCGGCATCATCGTCGACGTCCTCGTGTTCGAGCGCGAACGCGTGATCCGCCAGCAGCAGGAGGCGATCCGCGAACTGTCGACGCCGGTGCTGCAGATCCGCGAGCGGCTGCTGCTGCTGCCCATCATCGGCATCATCGACACGCAGCGCGCGCGGGCCATCACCGAGAACCTGCTGCGCGCGATCCGGGCGAATCGCGCGAAGGTCGTCGTGATGGACGTCACCGGCGTCGTGACCATAGACTCGAAAGTCGCGAACCACCTGCTGCAGACCGTGGCCGCCGCGCGGCTGATGGGTGCGCTGGTGGTCGTGACCGGCCTGTCGCCCGACGTCGCGCAGTCGCTGGTGATGCTGGGCATCGAGCTGTCCCAGCTCAACACCATGGGCGACCTGCAGGGCGGTCTCGAGGAGGCGGACCGGGTTCTGGGCTCGCGCGTGCTGCCGGCCGCGGCCGACGTCGCAGCGTCGTCGCGCGGGGCGGAGTAGCGCGGTGGCGGTGCCCATCCTCAAGCAAGGTGATGTGCTCATCGCGTCGATCCAGGCAGCGCTCTCGGACCAGGATCTCGTGCAGCTTCGCGACGACCTCGCCGTCCAGATCGGGCGTTTTCGCAGCCGCGGCGTCGTCATCGACCTGACGGCCCTCGACGTGCTGGACTCGTTCGCGACCCGCACGCTGCGGTCGATCGCCTACGCCGCGAGGCTGCGCGGCGCGGACACGATGGTGGTCGGCATCCAGCCCGAAGTCGCCTTCGCGATGGTGCAGCTGGGCCTGTCGCTGGAAGACGTGGCCACGGCGCTGGACCTCGAGGAGGCGCTCGAGGAACTGAACAGAACGATGAGGCAGCGGGGTCGCCGTGCCGGATGACATGAGCGTTCCGATCGAGAACGACGCGGACATCGTCACCGCCCGCCAGCGCGGCCGCGAGCTCGCCGCGACGATAGGCTTCTCGAGCACCGACCAGACGATGATCGCGCTCGCGATCTCCGAGATCGCACGCAACATCGTCAGCTATGCGCAGCGCGGCAGGGTCACGCTGCGCCGGCTGGACGGAGGCGGTCGCAGCGGCGTCGAAGTCGTCGCCGAGGACCAGGGCCCGGGCATCGCCGACATCGAACTGGCGATGCGCGACGGCTATTCGACGGGCCGCAGCCTGGGCGTCGGGCTGCCGGGAACGAAACGCGTGATGGACGAGTTCGACCTGGTCTCGGCGCCGGGGCGGGGCACGACCGTCACGATGAAGAAGTGGCGTCGCTAGGGCAGGCCCTCGGCATGCAGCAGCGCAGCGCCTCGCCGAACGATCGTCCGGTCGTCGCGTGGGGCTGGGCCGGCAACGCGCTCGAAGGCGTGTCCGGCGATCTGCATGCGGTCGTCCCGTTCGACGGCGGCGCGCTGGTCGTGCTGATCGACGGCCTGGGGCATGGCCCCGAGGCCGCGGCGGCGGCCCTCGCAGCCATTCCCATCCTCGAAGCCCACGCGAGCGAGCCGGTGCTCGCGCTCGTGCAGCGCTGCCACGAAGGCCTGCGCAAGACGCGCGGCGCGGCGATGAGCCTGGCCTCGTTCAGTGCGCGCAACGCGGTGATCACCTGGGCCGGCGTCGGCAACGTCGACGGCGCCTTGCTGCGCGCGACCGAGACGCCCGGACAGACCGACGAAGCGCTCGTGCTGTACGGCGGCGTCGTCGGCTATCGGCTGCCGACGCTGCATGCCCAGACCTTGCCCGTCGCACGCGGCGACACGCTGGTGATGGCGACCGACGGCATCCGCTCCGGTTTCACGACCGGCCTGGCGATCACGCACGATCCGCAGGAGATCGCCGAGTCCGTGCTCGCGCGCTTCGCCAAGGGCTCGGACGATGCGCATGTCGTCGTCGCCCGCTACCTCGGGAGCGGTTCGTGAACAGGCCCGCCGATGGCCTGGAGCGCGAGTACATCGCCGCGCTGGAAGCGTTCCTTCAGGCCGAGGACGAAACGGCGCTGAGCGACGCCTACGAGCTGGGCCGGCGCGCGATCGTCGCAGGGCTGGGCGTGCTGGACATGGCGTTGCTGCACCGCGCCGCGATCGAGAAGCTGGTGCTGTCCGCGCCGCCGACCGACGCGCCGCGGCTCGTCGACCTCGCCGCCGAGGTCTTCAAGGAGCTGCTCTCGCCGTTCGAGATGTCGTTCCGCGGCTATCGCGATGCCAACGAGGAGCTGCGGCGCCTGAACCAGACGCTGCGCCAGCAGAAGGAAGCCGTCGAGATCACCAACCGCGAGCTGGAGTCGTTCAGCTATTCGGTCTCGCACGACCTGCGTTCCCCGCTGCGCAGCATCGACGGGTTCAGCGACCTGCTGCTCGAGGACTTCGCGCCGGTGCTCGACGAACGCGGCAAGAAATACCTGCGCAACGTGCGCGAGGCCGCGCAGCACATGGGGCAGCTGATCGACGACCTGCTGGCACTCTCGCGCGGCAGCGCGTCCGGTAGCTCCACATCGTTCATGGCCGCCCACGCCGCGGTCCAGGCCCTTGCCACGTTGGCGAGGTCGTAGCCGCCGCCGCCGAGCGCGACGACACGCGGAGCCAGCGGCAGGAGCCGGCGGACCGCGCGGGCGAAGCCCTGCACGGTGAGGCCCAGGTGGGTCAGCGGGTCGGTGCGGTGCGAGTCGATGCCGAGCTGGATCACCAGCGCGTCCGGCTTGAACGCGGTCACCAGCGGCGGCACCACCGCCTCGAAGGCCTCGTGGTACACCGAGTCGTCGGTGAGCGGCTGGAGCGGCACGTTGACGGAATAGCCCAGGCCCTCGCCTTCGCCCATCTCCACCACGAAGCCGGTGCCCGGGAAGAGACGATCGCCGCGCTCGTGGGTGGAGATCGTCAGCACCTTCGGATCATCGTAGAAGGCGAACTGGACGCCGTCTCCGTGGTGGGCATCGATGTCCACGTAGGCCACCCGCAGGCCGCGCCCGCGCAAATGCATGATCGCCAGCACCGCGTCGTTGACGTAGCAGAAGCCAGACGCCCGCCCGGGCATCGCGTGGTGGAGCCCGCCCGCGAAGTGGAACGCGCGGTCAACCTCGCCGCCGGCCACGAGCTGCGCGGCCAGCAGGGAGCCGCCCGCCGCCAGCTGCGCCGCTTCCCACAGCCCCGGGAAGATCGGGTTGTCGCCGGGCCCCAGGCCGTACCGCGCGGCGTGCGGAACCCAGTCGCCCGCGCTCACCGCCCGGAGGATCTCGATGTACTCGCGGGTGTGGAAGCGGGCGATCTCCTCGAGCTGCGCCGGCTCGGGGGCAAGCACCTTGGCGCGGGGCAGCGCGGTGAGACCGTACGCCTCCATGAGTCGCCAGGTCAGGCCGAGCCGCTCCATGCGAAGCGGATGCTCGCGCCCGTAGTCGAAGTGGCGCCACTCGTCGGAGTAGATGATGGCGGTCGTGGTCATGGCCGGCGCCTCGCCACACCCGGGCGCTTCCAGGTTCCGGACTTGCCGCCCGACTTCTCGACCAGACACAGGTCGGTCAGGACCACGCCCCGATCCACCGCCTTCACCATGTCGTACACCGTGAGCCCGGCCACCGCGGCCGCGGTCAGCGCTTCCATCTCCACCCCGGTCTTGTCCACCGTACGAACCCGCGCGAGCACCGTGATCGTGGAGCGGCGCGAATCCGGCACGAACTCCACGTCCACCC
>DATEFR010000188.1:0-4253 GCA_035280545.1 Burkholderiaceae bacterium
CGCAGACGACGATCTCGTGGGCCGCGAGCACCGCCTCCAGCGTTTGGTCGCTGCGCCGGCTCCACCCGGTCACCGCGAACCCGACCTGCGCGAGCAGCCGCGCGACGACGCTGCCCATCGCGCCCATCCCCAGCACCGCGACGCGGCTGCGCACCACCGCGATCGGCTGGCGCTTCCACTGCCGATCGCGCTGCTGCGCCTCGTACACCGCAAGCCCGCGTGCATGGCGCAGCGCCATCAGCACGACGAACTGCGCGATCCCCTCGGCCTGCTCGGCATCGACGATGCGCGAGACCTGGACATGCGGCGCGAGGTCGGGCACGAGCAGCTTCTCGACGCCGGCCGACACCGCACACACCCATTTCAGATTCGGCATGCGGCCCGCGAGCCCGGGTGGCAATCGCCAGGCGAGCACGGCATCGACCTGGGCAAGCGCTTCGTCGTTCAGGTCGTCGCGGTGTTCGATCAGATCGATCTTCGGATCGATCGCGCGGATCGCGCCTTCGAAATAGCCCGGCGGCATCGGCGCCGTCACCAGCATCGTTTTCATGGCCGCGAACTTACCTCATTGGACGCCGTCGCGAACGGTCGGATAGCGCAACCGCAGGCGCAGCTCGCGCTTGAGACGGCGGTTGTCGAGCCGGCGCGACTCGCCGAGGAAACTCAGCTGCAGGGGCGACAACTGCGCCGCCGCGTCGCGGCGCGTGATGCGCGGCGGCCGCGGCAGGCCGGCGCGATCGGCGACGAAGTCGAAGTAGTCGCCCATCTTCATCTCGGTGTCGTCGCTTGCGTGATAGATGCGCTGCGGCGCGCCCCGCACGAGCGCCGCGATGCAGGCGCGCGCGAGGTCGTCGGCATGGATGTGGTTCGTGTAGACATCCTCGTCCTGCGTCAGCACCGGCGTGCCGCGCGCGACACGTTCGCGCGGGTCGCCGCCGGACCGATCGCGCGCATAGATGCCCGGGACCCGCAGCACGCTCGCACGCACGTGAAACGCGCGGCCGTGATGGCGCACGCGTGCCTCGGCATCGACGCGGCGCCGCGCACGGTCAGTCGCCGGCGCAAGCGCGCGCGTCTCGTCGAAGCGCGCGCCGGCGCAATCGCCGTAGACGCCGCTGGTGCTCGCATAGACCAACCGTCCGACCCGGCCCTTGCGCGCGAGCACGCGCAGCAGGTTCGCGGTCCGCGTATCGGTTGCGCCCAGCGCCGGCGGCGGCGCCAGATGCAGCACCGCATCGGCCAGGCCGCCCAGGCGCGCGAGCGTCGCCACGCGGTCGAGATCGCCGAGCAGCGGCACGACGCCGGCCGCGCGCAGTTCGCCGCAACGCGCCGCGCTCGAGGTCAGCGCGAGCACCCGCCAACGTTCGCGCAGGCGCCGCGCCACTCGCAGCCCAATGTCGCCGCAACCGATGATGAGTAGCGTCGGCCGCTTGAAGCGCTCGGGACGGGCAACGGACATGCGGGGAAGGGTTTCGGCGAAGCAGGCAAAATCGCGACCTAGTCTATTCGTTCCAGGTCCCCGCTCGGGCTGAGCGGGGCACTCATCTCCACCATGCCCTTTCAAGTCACTGTTCAACCCAGCGGCCGCACCTTCATGGTCGAGCGCGACGAGCCCATCCTCGCCGCGGCGATCCGCCAGGGCATCGGCCTGCCCTACGGCTGCCGCGACGGCGCCTGCGGCTCGTGCAAGAGCCGGCTCGTCGAGGGCCGCGTGATCCACGGCGCGCACCAGTCGAAAGCGATGAGTGCCGAGGAAGAAGCAGCCGGCTGGACGCTGACCTGCCAGGCGACGCCGCAGACCGACGTCGTGATCGAGGCGCGCACCGTGCCCGGTGCCGGCGAGAACCCGATCCGCAAGATGCCGACGCGGGTCACGACGATCACGCGCTCCGCGCCCGACGTCGCGATCCTGCAGATGCAGCTGCCGGCCAACGACCAGCTCAAATACCGCGCCGGCCAGTACGTCGAGTTCATCCTGCGCGATGGCTCGCGGCGCAGCTACTCGATGGCCAACGCGCCGCACACGCAGACCGACAAACCTGGACTCGAGCTGCACATCCGCCACCTGCCCGGCGGCAAGTTCACCGACCACGTGTTCGGCGCGATGAAGGAGAAGGAAATCCTGCGCATGGAAGGCCCGTTCGGCAGCTTCTTCCTGCGTGAGGACACCGACAAGCCGATGATCCTGCTCGCCTCGGGCACCGGCTTCGCGCCGATCAAGGCCATCATCGAGCACATGCAACACACCGGCAGCCAGCGCAAGGCCGAGCTCTACTGGGGCTGCCGCAGCAAGGCCGATCTGTACCTGCACGATTGGGCCGAGGACGCGGCGCGCACGCTGCCGCACCTGAAGTACATCCCGGTGCTCTCGGAGGCCAAGCCCGAAGACGCCTGGACGGGCCGTACCGGCCTGGTCCATCACGCGGTGATGCACGATCACCCGAACCTGATGGACTGGCAGGTGTATGCCTGCGGTGCGCCGATCATGGTCGAGTCGGCGCAGCATGACTTCGTCGTGAAGTGCGGGCTGCCGGACGACGAGTTCTACGCGGACTCGTTCACCTCCGAAGCAGACAAGCACGGCGGCTGAGAGTTGCCGAAGGCGAGCCGCCCCCCTAACCTGGTACGGCAGCGTTACATCCAGTATCCCGGCGCCTAGAATCGTTCGCCGCACGTCGCGCGACACGTCTATGGAGCCGCCATGAAGTCGTTATTGCCCCTTCGCCACCTGCCGTTTGCCATCGCCCTCGCATCGCTCGCGGCCGCCGCGACGGCCCAGGAACTCGGCAAGGGCGGCTCGATGGCCAGCGGCGGTGCCGGCCCCAGCGGGTCGACCAACGCGAACGCGCAACTCGAGCGCTGCGACGCACCCAAGGGCACGCTCGCCGTCGTCGAGCCGCAGAGCCAGGTGATCGGCAACCTGCAGCGCTACGGCCTCGGTTCGCCGACCGGCGTGCTGCGCATGCTGATCCAGCAGTCGAACTGCTTCCAGGTCGTCGAGCGCGGCGCCGCGATGAACAACATGATGCAGGAGCGCGCGCTGGCGCAATCGGGCGAGCTGCAATCGGGCTCGAACATCGGCAAGGGCCAGATGGCGGTGGCCGACTTCATCGTCAATCCGAACGTCGTGTTCAGCGAGAACAATGCCGGCGGCATGGGCGGCGCGCTGGGCGGGCTGCTCGGCGGGCGTGCCGGGCTGGTGGCCGGTGCGGTCGCCGGCGGGGTCAAGTTCAAGCAGGCCGAGACCAGCATGCTGCTGGTCGATTCGCGCTCGGGCATCCAGGTCGCGGCGGCGACCGGCAGTGCCGAAAAGGCCGACTTCGCGCTTGGCGGCGCGCTGTTCGGCCACGGGGCGGCGGGCGCCTTCGGCGGCTACAGCAACACCAACGAAGGCAAGATGATCGTCGCCTCGTTCGTCGACAACTGGAACAACATCGTGCGCAACATCCGCGACAACCCGTCGCTGATCCAGGGTCGCAGCCAGGCGTCGATCCAGAACGCGGCGGCCAGCGTGAAGGCAAACCCGGCCAACGCCGGCGACGTGATGCTGCCGAAGATCAATGGCGTGAAGGTGCTGCGTCAGCCGTCCGACGGCTCCGGGGAGCTGCAGACACTGTCGAAGAACGACGAGGTGCTGGTGCTGGGCGAAGAACGCAACGGCTACATCAAGGTGACGGCGCCGCGCGGCGACGGCTGGGTCAAGGCAATCCTGATGCGCAAGCAGTGACCCCCGTGCCGACCGCACCGCAGCCGCCACACACTCCACTGCCGCAACAGCGCCGCGCCCTCTTGCGCCTCGCGGCTGCCGCGCCGCTCGCAGCGCTTGCCGGGCCCGGCATCGCGCAAGCCAAGGTGCTGCGGCTGGTCGTCCCCTACCCGCCCGGCGGGCCGATCGACATCATCGCGCGGGCACTCGCCGAGAAGGTGCAGGCCAGCCTCGGCACGGTCGTCGTCGAGAACAAGCCCGGCGCCGGCGGCAACCTGGGCGTGGACTTCGTCGCGAAGGCTGCGCCCGACGGCGGCACGATCGTGATGGGCGCGGTCGCGACCCATGCGATCAACCCGTGGCTGTTCGCAAAGCTGCCGTACGACCCGATTCGCGACTTCACGCCCATCACCGGCGTCGCGCAGGTGCCCAATGTGCTGGTGCTCAATGCGGCCAATGCGGCGAAGCTGGGCATCGCGAGCGTCGCCGATCTGGTCGCCTATGCGAAGGCCCATCCCGGCGCGCTGAACTACGGCTCGGGCGGCAA
>DATEFR010000189.1:0-2949 GCA_035280545.1 Burkholderiaceae bacterium
TTACCCGTGCGTGAACGCGACGTCCTCCTGCGGCACGAAGATCCACAGCAGCAGGTAGACCAGCACGCCGGTCCCGCCGCACAGCACGAGCAGTGCGAAGACCAGTCGCCAGACCCACGCGACCACGCCGGTGACGCCGGCAAGGCCGCCGCAGACGCCGCCCAGCCAGCGATCGTCGCGGCTGCGGCGCAGCTGGTTGATCGCGGCCGCGGCCGGCGGCGGCGGCGGGCTGCGTGTCGCATCGTCGAGCACGCGCGCCTTGGCGCGCGCGTACTCCACCTCGGACAGGGCGCCGCGACGATGCAGCTCTTCCAGTCGTGCCAACTCATCGCCGATGGACATCTCGTACTCCTTGGATTGCGATCAGCGCACTCTAGGGCGGGCGACGAGCCGTCGCCAACCGCGGTGCGACGGACCGCCGCGGCGCCCGGACGGGCTGCGAGCGGCGCGGACGAGCCGGTGGCTGTCGGTGGATTTTTTCAGGCGGCTTGTTTCGCGGCATGCGGCGGCACTTCCGGCGTGGCGCTGGGCTCGGTCTTCACGTCGCGTGCGACCACCGTGCCGGCCCGTGCGCCGGCCAGCATCTCCTGCAGCCAGTTGACGAGCACGGTGCTGTAGGCGCGCTGGTCGAGCTCGCCGGTCAGGCCGTGATCGGCGCCGGCGAGGCAGCGGTAGGTCAGCGAGCGCGCCTTGCGGAAGGCCTCGCGGTAGCTCGTCAGCACCGTGACCGGGATGATGTCGTCGTGTTCCGATTGCACCAGCAGCGCATCGCCCTCGAACGCCTGGCATGCCGTCAAGGCCTTGTTGCCCGCGGCGGCCACGATGCTGCTGCGGTAGGTGGGCAGGTCCTGGTCGCGGTGCAGCTGCAGCTTGGGCACGTCCCATCCTGAATCGAGGTACAGCGCCGGTGCCCGCAGTGCGAGCCACTTGACCGGACGCATCGTGCTCAGGATCGCCGCGAGGTAGCCGCCATAGCTGCTGCCGACGACCGCGATGGACGAGGCATCGACATGGCGTCGCTTCACCAGCATGTCGTAGGCGGCGAGCACGTCGGCGAGGTTGAGCGCACGCGAGACGGTCTCGAACTGGCGCCGCGTCTGCGCGTGCCCGCGCAGGTCGAAGGTCAGGCACATGCAGCCCAGCGCGGCGACCTCGCGGGCACGCGCGAGGTATTGCTCCTGGCTGCCGCCCCAGCCGTGCACGAACAGCACGCCCGGCACCAGCGTGCCGGGCGTGACCAGCGTGCCGGCGATGCGGTTCTCGCGGTCGATCTCGATCGCGACCGGTTCGTCATAGCTGCTCACGTGAGGGCATCTCCTTCGAGAGCGAGAAGTCCGTCGGTGTGGACCTGCACATACTTGAGCAGCCGCTCGTCATGCCGGTCGACACCGTCGAACAGAATCCAGGCGCGGTCCGGAACCTGCTCGGCCGCGCGCTCGCCGTAGACCTCGCGCGTGCTCGCATGCACCATCGCCAGGCCGGGGTCGTCGCGCAGCGCCTGCAGCGCCGCGATCTCCGCGCCGCTCGCGCCGCCGACGCGCCATGACTGTTCGAGCACGCCTGAGCGCCAGTGCCCGTCGTCGTCCAGGCCTTGCACGACGTCGTAGTTGCAGCGCGACGCCATCAGGCCGGGATAACACGCCACGGCGGCCGCATGGTAGTGCAGCGCCTGCACGACCGCGATCCGCAGCTCGGGTTCCAGGTCGAGCTCGAGCAGCGTTTCGAAGCCGCCGCGCACGACCCGCAGATCCGAGCCGCCGTACACCGTGTGGCCCTGACCGTTGGTGGTCTGGAACTGCGTGCCGACATACGACGCGAGATGCTCGCCGACCTGCACGTGGCCGATCGAGCAGGTCATCGCGTCGGCCAGGTTGCGCTCCAGGATCAGGCCGTCGGACACGTCGCCGTTCAACTGGTCGAAGTAGGCCTTCAGTTCCAGGGCATCGTGCACGACGACCTGGCCCGCCCCGCCGACCGCGCCGGCTGGCTTGAGCCGCACGGCGCCGTGCGCCAGCAGTCTCACCGCGCCGCTGAGCGCGTTGGCGATGCTGAACGCGGTATAGCCCGGCAGCACGACGCTGCGGATCAGGTCGCCGTGGTCGTACGACCAGCCGTCGGGTGCCGCCGCACCCGAGCCGATCAGCGTGTGGGTGATGGCCTTGGTCTCGGCGAATGCGTGCGGCACGATGCCGCCGAAGAAGTCGCGCAGCCCGCGGATGCCCAGGCGGCGCGCGAGCCCCATGCCGATCAGCGTGTGGCTGGGCACCAGGTAGCGCGGGCCGTCGCCGGCGCGCGCGCAGGCCTCGACATCGTCGCCGGCGCAATCGCGCTCCGCGAAGCGGCAGCCCAGCAGGCGGGCGATCGCCTTGGCGATTTCCGCCTTGGTGCGCAGATCGTGGGCGTGCCGCGGGGTTTCCGGGTCGCAGCGGTAGAACACGACCGAGGCGGGCGCTGCTGCGCAGCCTTGCCCTGCACCCCATTCGCGGGCGCGCTCGGCGGTACGCGCAACGTCGTCTGATCCCCGTTCAAGCAAATCGGTCACGTCGGTCTCCGATGCCGTAGCGCACAGTCTCGGGCGCGCGCCGGGTCGTGCGTGTAGGACGGAGGCGCAGCCGCGGATCGGGCGTCGGCGCGATTCGGCGATGCGTCGTGCGTGGTGCCGTCCTACGCGACATCGCGTGCGCCTCCCACGGGGATGCGACATGCGGCGTCATACGCTGGATGCCCTGCAGTCCGCAGGGAAGTCCGCAGGGAAGCCACGATGGCGAAACAATCGGCCGCGCCGGCCGAACCGGATCGTGCGAAGCGCGAGGGCCACTACCACGCGCCGCGAACGGTCGACGAGCTGCTGCGCACCAACGTCGAGTCGATCCACCGGCTCGACGTCAAGGCGCTGCGCCCGGCGACCACGACCGACCGGCTGGCCGCGGCGATCGAGCGCTTTGCCGG
>DATEFR010000190.1:0-2282 GCA_035280545.1 Burkholderiaceae bacterium
GCGCCCGAACCGCTGGATCGCGACACGCTGCGTGCACTCGAGCCGGCACTCGCACCGCAACTGCAGGCCTGGCGCCTGCCCGGTGAAGGCCAGTTGCTGCCGCGCGAGATGTTGGTCGCGCTGCACGCTGCGTCGCCGACCGTGCGCTGGCAGTGGGGCCAGCCCATAGCCCGCGTCGAGCCCGCTCGGCTCGTGCTGCGCGGCGGCGCGATGCACGGCTGCGATCTCGCGATCGACGCCCGCGGCCTCGGGGCCCGCGAGGCGTTGCCACAACTGCGCGGCGTGCGCGGCGAGGTCGTGTGGCTGCATGCGCCGGGCGTGCCGCTGGCCCGCCCGGTGCGGCTGCTGCATGCGCGCCATCGCGTCTACCTGGTGCCACGACCCGGAGACCTCGTCGTCGTCGGCGCGAGCGAGATCGAGAGCGAGGACCGCTCGCCGGTCAGCCTGCGCAGCGCGGTCGAACTGATGGCCGCGGCACACAGCGTGATCCCCGAGCTGGCCGAGGCCCGCATCGTGCACATGGAAGCCAACCTGCGCCCCGCCCTGCCCGACCATCGCCCGCTCGTGCATCACGAGCCCGGCCTGCTGCGCATCAACGGCCTGTTCCGGCATGGCTGGCTGCTCGCACCGGCACTGGTGCACGACGCGCTCGCGGCCCTGATTCCGGAGACAGCCGATGTCTGACCCCACGATCCGCGTCAACGACGACTCATGGCCCTGGCACGCAGGCGATCACATTGCCGACGTGCTGCAACGCCTGGGCGTAGCGCCGTCGGACGTCACCACCGCGCTGAACGGCGAGTTCGTGCCGCGCGGGCTGCGCACCACGACGCCGGTGCAACCCGGCGACGTGCTCACCGTGTTCAAGCCCATCGTCGGAGGTTGACCATGACATCGACACCCTGGACCGTCTACGGCACGCCGTTGGCCAGCCGCTTCCTGCTCGGCACCGCCGGCTACCCGTCGCCGCAAGCGCTGTGCGACGCGATCGCCGCATCGGGCACGCAGGTGGTCACCGTCGGCCTGAAGCGCACGCTCGCCGCGGCCGGCGACAACGGCTTCGTCGAGATCATCCGGCGCAGCGGCGCACGGCTGCTGCCCAACACCGCGGGCTGCCGCAGCGCCCGCGAGGCGATAGTGCTCGCGCACATGGCACGCGAGCTGTACGACACCCCGTGGCTCAAGCTCGAGGTGGTGGGCGACGAGCACACGCTGCAGCCCGACCCTTGGGAGTTGCTGGACGCCGCGACACAGCTGACGCGAGACGGCTTCGCGGTCTTCCCGTACTGCACCGACGACCTGGTGAGCTGCCGCCGCCTGCTCGATGCCGGCTGCCAGGTGCTGATGCCCTGGGCGGCGCCGATAGGCTCGGGCCAAGGCCTGCTGAATCCGTGGGCGCTGCGCACGCTGCGCGAACGGCTGCCCGGCGTGCCGCTGATCGTCGATGCCGGCATCGGGGCGCCGTCGCATGCGACGCAGGCGATGGAGCTGGGCTTCGACGGCGTGCTGCTGAACTCGGCCGTCGCGCAGGCACGCGACCCGGTCGCGATGGCCCACGCGTTCCGGCTCGCGATAGCCGCGGGGAGGCTCGGCCACGAGGCGGGCGTGATGGCGCCGCAGGGGATGGCCGTGGCCAGTACGCCGGTCACCGGCCGGCCTTTCCTGATCGAATGACATGACGCGACGGATGAACGACACGCCGCCGCCCATCGTCTGGAGCGTCGCCGGGCTCGACAGCGGCGGCGGCGCGGGCCTGTCGGCCGACCAGCGCGCGACCGACGCCTGCGAGGTGCATCTGTGCCCGGTGACGGCGGCCGTCACGGCACAGAACACGGTCGCGGTCACCCGAATCGACGCGGTCAGTCCCGCGCTGCTCGAAGCGCAGCTCGCCGCATTGGCCGACGACCTGCCGCCGGCCGTCATCAAGACCGGCCTGCTGGGCAGTGCCGACAACGCACGCGTGCTCGCGCGCTGGGTCGATCGCCTGCGCGAAGGCTCGCCGGGAGGTCGCGCGCCGGCCCTGGTCGTCGACCCGGTGTTGCGTGCCTCGACCGGCACGGCGTTCGCCGACGAGTCGCTGCTGGCGGCCTATCGCGAACACCTGCTGCCGCGCGCGACCGTGGTCACGCCGAACCGCAGCGAAGCCGCCGCGCTGCTGGGCCCGACGGGGGCGCAGGCGGCCGTGCCGGCGCAGGCCACCGCCTTGCGTGCGCTGGGCGCGCAAGCCGTCTGCATCACCGGCGGCGATGCCCACGACACGCTGGCGCTCGACTGGCTCGCGA
>DATEFR010000191.1:0-17130 GCA_035280545.1 Burkholderiaceae bacterium
GCGTGCGCCGCATGTGCAGATGATCGTCTACCCGAGCCCGGTGCAGGGTGCCGATGCGCCGCCGGCGCTGTGCGCCGCGATCGAACTCGCGAGCCGGCGGGCCGAAGTCGAGACGCTCATCGTGTGTCGCGGCGGCGGTTCGCTCGAGGACCTCTGGGCGTTCAACGACGAGCGTGTCGTGCGCGCCATTGCCGGGGCTTCGATGCCGGTGGTCTGCGGCGTTGGCCACGAAACGGATATCACGCTGGCTGACCTTGCGTCCGACGTGCGCGCGCCGACGCCGACCGCGGCAGCCGAGCTCGCGGCGCCGGTACGTGCCGAATGCCTGGCGCAGCTCGAGGCGATCGAAACGCTGTTGCGCTCGCGCCTGCATCGTGTGCTCGACGACCACGCGCAGTGGCTGGACCGCGCCGCGATGCGGCTGCTGCGCCCGAGCCAGGGTGTGCACCAGCAGGTGCACCGGCTCTCGCTCCTGAGCCAACGGCTGCACAACGGCGTTGCGCGGCCGCTGGAGCAAAACCGGGCAGGGCTGCCTCGCCTGCAAGGCCATTTGCGACGGGCCGCGCAGCTGTCGCTCGCGTTGCAGCGACAGCGCCTGGCCGGTCTGGCTGCCCGGTTGCGCTCGCTGGACCCGGCGCAGGTGCTGCAGCGTGGATATGCCTGGATGACCGACGAGTCCGGCCGCGCGGTCGTCTCGGTGCGCGAGATGCGCGTCGGGGCGCGCCTGCGCGCGGTGCTGGCCGATGGTGTCGCAGGTGTCAGCGTCGACGAGGTCATGCCCTCCGGTATCGAGCGGTTGCATCGGCAACCAGAGTAGCGGCGATGTCGGCAGGGCGCAGCGGCACTCGTGCAAGCTGCCTACAATGCCTTGAGCGACATTGCGCGCCAACACCAAGCACACAACCACCCCGCAACTCTCGAACGAGGTCGATCACCATGGAACACAAGCTGCCACCGTTGCCTTACGCCCAAGACGCACTCGCTCCGCACCTCAGCAAGGAGACGCTCGAGTACCACTACGGCAAGCACCACAACGCTTACGTCGTGAACCTGAACAACCTGCAGAAGGGCACCGAGTTCGAGAGCATGACGCTCGAGGAGATCGTCAAGAAATCCTCCGGCGGCATCTACAACAACGCCGCGCAGATCTGGAACCACACCTTCTTCTGGAGCTGCATGAAGCCCAGCGGCGGTGGCGAGCCCAAGGGTGCGCTGGCCGCGGCGATCAAGGCCAAGTGGGGCGACTACGCCGCGTTCAAGGACGCGTTCCAGAAGAGCGCGGTCGGCAACTTCGGCTCGGGCTGGACCTGGCTCGTCAAGAAGGCCGACGGCAGCGTCGACATCGTCAACATGGGCGCGGCCGGCACGCCGCTGACCACCGCCGACAAGCCGCTCTTGACCATCGACGTGTGGGAGCACGCCTACTACATCGACTACCGCAACCTGCGGCCGAAGTTCGTCGAGGTGTTCCTGAACTCGCTCGTGAACTGGGAGTTCGCCGAAGCCAACTTCGGCTGAGCCTGCGCCGCGACCGCGCGGCCGCTCCACGCAGCAAAAGGCCGATCGTTCGATCGGCCTTTTGTGTTCGTGGTGCCGTTGCCGCCTATGTCATTTGGCGAACGGCTTGCCCTGCAGCTTGAAGCCCGGCTTGATGCCGCGCTTCGCGAACCAGCCTTCGTTCATCTCGAGCACGAAGCGCACGGCCTTGGTCGAGCAATGGCTGTCCAGCGTCTGCGGCTTCATGTTCTCGATGTTGACGATCTGCCCGGCGTCGTCGATGAATGCGACCGACAGCGGCAGCAGCGTGTTCTTCATCCAGAAGCACTGCTGGCCGGCGTCCTCGAACGCGAACAGCATGCCCTCGTTGGGGCCGAGCGTCTCGCGAAACATCAGCCCGGTGCTGCGCTGCTGCGGCGTCTGTGCGACCTCGGCCTGGATCAGGTGCATGCCGGCGTTCAGCGTGATCGCCGGCAGCTTCTGCGGCCCGTCCTGGGCTGATGCAACAGCGGTTGCGGCGAACAGCGCGATGAGCGCGGGAAGTCGGAGCGTACGCAGCAGTCGTGTCATCGTCGGCCGAGGCAGTGGAAGATGGATTATCAACGTCGAGCCCGCGCGGCGCGCCGACCAGACATAGAATCGAAGACTCGTTTTCCGTTCCCCGATCTCCATTCGACTCACTCCACTGCGCGGAGCCCATCACCCCATGTACCAGCACATCAAGGTGCCCGAAGGCGGGCAGAAGATCACCGTCAACGCCGACTTCTCGCTGAACGTGCCGGACAATCCGATCATCCCGTTCATCGAGGGTGACGGTACCGGCTTGGACATCACGCCGGTCATGATCAAGGTGGTCGACGCCGCGGTCGCCAAGGCCTATGCCGGCAAGAAGAAGATCCACTGGATGGAGGTCTATGCCGGCGAAAAATCGACCAAGGTCTACGGGCCGGACGTCTGGCTGCCGGCCGAGACGCTGGACGCCGTCAAGGACTACGTGGTCTCGATCATGGGCCCGCAGACGACGCCGGTGGGCGGCGGCATCCGCTCGCTGAACGTGGCGCTGCGCCAGGAACTCGACCTGTACGTCTGCCTGCGGCCTATCCAGTACTTCGACGGCGTGCCGTCGCCGGTCAAGGCGCCGGAGAAGACCAACATGGTGATCTTCCGCGAGAACTCGGAGGACATCTATGCCGGCATCGAGTTCGAATCCGAGAGCGAGAAGGCGAAGAAGCTGATCAAGATCCTGCAGGACGAATTCGGCGTCAAGAAGATCCGCTTCCCGGCCACGTCGGGCATCGGCATCAAGCCGGTCTCGAAGGAAGGCACCGAGCGCCTCGTGCGCAAGGCGATCCAGTACGCGATCGACAACGACAAGCCTTCGGTGACGATCGTGCACAAGGGCAACATCATGAAGTTCACCGAGGGTGGCTTCCGCGACTGGGCCTACAACCTCGCGCAGAAGGAATTCGGTGCCGAGCTGATCGACGGCGGCCCGTGGTGCAAGTTCAAGAACCCGAAGACCGGGAAGGACATCGTCATCAAGGATTCGATCGCCGACGCCTTCCTGCAGCAGATCCTGCTGCGCCCGGCCGAGTACTCGGTGATCGCGACGCTGAACTTGAACGGCGACTATGTCTCCGACGCGCTGGCCGCGCAGGTCGGCGGCATCGGCATCGCGCCGGGCGCCAACTTGTCGGATTCGGTCGCGATGTTCGAGGCGACCCACGGTACCGCGCCCAAGTACGCCGGCAAGGACTACGTGAACCCGGGCTCGGAGATCCTCTCGGCCGAGATGATGCTGCGCCACATGGGCTGGACGGCTGCCGCCGACCTGATCATCAGCTCGATGGAAAAGTCCATCCAGTCGAAGAAGGTCACGTATGACTTCGCTCGCCTGATGGACGGCGCGACCCAGGTGTCGTGCTCGGGCTTCGGCCAGGTGATGATCGACCACATGTAAGTCGACGCGACGCCGCTTCGCGGCGCCCCGAGGGCCCCTGGTTTCTTCGAGGAATCAGGGGCTTTTCACTTGTGTGGCGTGTCAGCCGGCCTGGGCGGCGCTGGCTCCCGGCCGGTCCGATGGCTGCTCGGCGTCGATCGCCGAGATGTTCTGTGCAAGCTGCCCCTTGGGACCTTGCACCACCTCGAAACGCACCCTGCCGCCTTGCTTCAAGGTTCGGAAACCATCCATCTGGATGGCCGAAAAATGTGCGAAAACGTCTTCTCCGCCGGACTCGGGTTCGATGAATCCGAACCCCTTGGCGTCGTTGAACCATTTGACAGTGCCAATGGCCATATATGCTCCCCTGCGCTTGTCTCCCCCTTGGTCGGGGCGCGGCCGATATTGCGCCGGGCAAAAAGGGCTGTCAAGAAAGGTAACCCAGCGTCGCCGGCGCGTGACAATCGGCGCGATCTGCGGCCGAAATGGAGCCCGGGAATCCGGCCGGGCCGGCGCTCCCGGCGGGCCTGAGCGTTGCTTATTGACGGACTTGAGGATCCGCGCCCAGTCGCAATATGGGAACGGTTGAAACGCTCGCGCGGCAACTCGATAGAATGAAATCCATGGCTGAGAACCCGCCGAAAACACCCGCGCCACCAGCGGTGCGGACAGCGCCCGACGATGGGAGCGGGGCGGTTGTTGTCGAACGCCAGACTCAGAAGACCGAACCGCCGCGCATGTACCAGGTGGTGCTGCTCAACGACGACTACACCCCGATGGAGTTCGTCGTGATGGTGCTCCAGGAGTACTTCAAACGCGACCTCGAAACCGCAACCCAGATCATGCTGAAGATTCATCATGACGGGCGCGGCGTCTGCGGCGTCTACTCGAAAGACGTCGCGGCCACGAAAGTCGAATTGGTGCTGGCTGCCGCGCGCCGCGGCGGCCACCCGCTGCAATGCATTATGGAGGCCGCATGATTGCGCAAGAGCTAGAGGTCAGCCTGCACATGGCGTTCGTCGAGGCGCGCCAGCAGCGCCACGAGTTCATCACCGTCGAACATCTGTTGATGGCGCTGCTCGACAACCCGTCGGCCGCCGAGGTGCTGCGCGCCTGTTCGGCCAACAGCGATGATCTTCGCAAGAGCCTGCTCGCCTTCATCAAGGAGAACACGCCGACGGTCGGCGGCTCCGACGAGGTCGACACGCAGCCGACGCTGGGTTTCCAACGCGTGATCCAGCGCGCGATCATGCACGTGCAGTCCACCGGCAGCGGCAAGAAGGAAGTGACCGGCGCGAACGTGCTGGTCGCGATCTTCGGCGAGAAGGATTCGCATGCCGTCTACTACCTGCACCAGCAAGGGGTGACGCGGCTCGATGTGGTGAACTACATCGCGCACGGTATCAAGAAGAGCGATCCGCCCGAGCCGGCCAAGCCGGCCGAAGGCGGCTCCGGTGCTGAGGGCGAGAAGGAAGAGGGCGAAGGCAAAGGCTCGCCGCTCGACCAGTTCACGCAGAACCTGAACCAGCTTGCCCGTGACGGCAAGATCGATCCGCTGATCGGCCGCGAGCACGAGGTCGAGCGCGTGATCCAGATCCTGTGCCGGCGGCGCAAGAACAACCCGCTGCTGGTCGGCGAGGCCGGTGTCGGCAAGACCGCGATCGCCGAAGGCCTGGCCTGGCGCATCACGCAGAACGACGTGCCCGAGGTGCTGGCCGACTCCGTCGTCTACGCGCTGGACATGGGCGCGCTGCTCGCCGGGACCAAATACCGCGGTGACTTCGAGCAGCGCCTGAAGGGCGTGCTCAAGCACCTGAAGGATCAGCCGAACGCGATCCTGTTCATCGACGAGATCCACACGCTGATCGGTGCCGGTGCCGCCTCGGGGGGTACGCTGGACGCGAGCAACCTGCTGAAGCCGGCTCTGTCCAGCGGCACGATGAAGTGCATAGGCGCGACCACGTTCACCGAATACCGCGGCATCTTCGAGAAGGACGCGGCGCTGTCGCGGCGCTTCCAGAAGGTCGACGTGATCGAGCCGTCGGTCGAGCAGACCGTCGAGATCCTGAAGGGCCTGAAGTCGCGCTTCGAGGAGCATCACAGCGTCAAGTACGCGGTCGGCGCGCTGCAGGCGGCGGCCGAGTTGTCGGCCAAGTACATCAACGACCGGCACCTGCCCGACAAGGCGATCGACGTGATCGACGAGGCCGGCGCCGCGCAGCGCATCCTGCCGACAGCCAAGCGCAAGAAGACGATCACGCGCAGCGAGGTCGAGGAGATCGTCGCGAAGATCGCGCGCATCCCGCCCGCCAGCGTCTCGACCGACGACCGCAGCAAGCTGCAGACGCTGGAGCGCGACCTGAACAGCGTGGTCTTCGGCCAGGAGCCGGCGATCGAGGCGCTGTCGGCCGCGATCAAGATGGCGCGTTCCGGCCTCGGCCGTCCCGACAAGCCGATCGGCTCGTTCCTGTTCAGCGGCCCGACCGGTGTCGGCAAGACCGAGGTCGCGAAGCAACTCGCCTACATCCTGGGCATCGAGCTGATCCGCTTCGACATGAGCGAATACATGGAGCGCCATGCGGTGAGCCGGCTGATCGGCGCGCCGCCGGGGTATGTCGGCTTCGACCAGGGCGGCTTGCTGACCGAGGCGGTCAGCAAGAAGCCGCACGCGGTGCTGCTGCTGGACGAGATCGAAAAGGCCCACCCGGACGTCTTCAACGTGCTGCTGCAGGTGATGGACCACGGCACGCTGACCGACAACAACGGCCGCAAGGCCGACTTCCGCAGCGTCATCATCATCATGACGACCAACGCCGGCGCCGAGACGATGAACAAGGCGACGATAGGCTTCACGACCGCCCGCGAGAGCGGCGACGAGATGGCCGACATCAAGCGCTTGTTCACGCCCGAGTTCCGCAATCGGCTCGATGCGACCGTGAGCTTCCGCGCGCTGGACGAGGAGATCATCCTGCGCGTGGTCGACAAGTTCCTGCTGCAGCTCGAGAGCCAGCTCGCCGAGAAGAAAGTCGAGGTCACGTTCACCGATGGCCTGCGCCGCCAGCTCGCGAAGAAGGGCTTCGATCCGCTGATGGGCGCACGGCCGATGCAGCGCCTGATCCAGGACACGATCCGCCGCGCACTGGCCGACGAGCTGCTGTTCGGCCGCCTGGTCGATGGCGGGCGCCTGACGGTGGATGTCGATGCCGACGGCAAGCCGGTGCTGGACATCCAGCCGGCCAAGAAGATCGACAAGCCCAAGGCCGAGCCGGCAACGGCTTGAGATCCCCGACGAAGTGGAAAGACGAAGGGCCCGCGAGGGCCCTTCGTCATGGTGGCATCCGCGCGGCCGGGTCCTGCCTGAAGTAACCCGCGAGCAGCGCATAGAGCGCGGCGTGCTCGAGCCGCAGTTCGTGCGGCGCGACGAAGAATGCTTCGGCCGCGACCGCGAAGAATTCCTCCGGCGCCTCGGCTGCATACGGATCGAGCAGCGTCTCGTCGTCGCCGGCATCGATGCGGTCGCAGAAGATGTCGTACTCGGCGCCGAGCACGCGCACCCACTCGTCCAGCGCTTCCCGGTCGGGCAGCACCGGGATGCCGTCGGCGTCGCCGTTGCGCATGTCCAGCACGTGCACGAACTCGTGGATCACGACGTTGTAGCCGGCCTCGGCCGATTCGCCGGCATCGGCGACGTCGCGCCACGACAGCATCACCGGCCCGCCGTGCATCGCCTCGCCGGAAAGCTCCTCGTCGTACTGGTGCACGATGCCGTCATCGTCCGTCACCTCGCGCTTGGCGACGACCGCGTCCTCGTGCACGACGATGCCGACGAAGCTGTCGTAGCACTCGAGCCCCAGGTGCAGGATCGGCAGGCAGGCCTGTGCGGCGATCGCGACGGCCATCGTGTCGTCGACCTCGAGGCCGCTCGCGCCGGTGAACTCCTTGCTCGCGAGGAACAGTGTCGCGAGCTCGCGCAGGCGCGCCGCCTCGGCTTGGTCCGGCAGATCCAGGAAAGGGAAACGCGCGAGCGTGAGCCGCCACAGCGGATCGGGGATCGCGCGGCGCTGCAGCGTGCGCTCGGTGCGCCAGCGCTTGAACCAGGATCCGACCATGACGGGACGCGAGCTCAGGCGGATATTGCGGCGTCGGGCGCGATGCGGTGCAGCCCGTCGTGCTGCCAGCGCAGCACTTCGGCGCGCGGCGTGTCGCCGTGGTCCAGCTCCCAGTCGCTGAGCACGTGGCGCTCGTAGCCGTCGGGGCGGCGCTCGTCGCCAGGGCGATGCGTGTGGCCGTGGATCAGCGCCGACGCGTTCGCCGCGTGCATCCACGCTGTCGCAGTGGCGGCATCCACATCGACCCAGTCGGCCGGTGCACGCTGCGCATGCATGCCGGCGCTTTGCTCGCGCATCTGACGCGCAAGCGCGCGCCGCTGAGCGAGCGGCCGCGCGAGCTGCTCGGCCTGCCACGCCGGATTGCGCACGACACGGCGAAAGGCCTGGTACTCGAGGTCGGCGATGCACAGCGCATCGCCGTGGGTCAGCAGCAGGCGCTGGCCGAACGCGGCCACGACCGTCGGATCGGGCAGCGCCTGCACGCCGCATTCGTGCAGGAAGGTCGAGCCCACGAGGAAGTCGCGATTGCCGACCATGAAGCCGACATAACGTCGTGCCGCGGCCTGCGCGAGCACTGCAGCGCAGCGTGCTTCGAAGCCGTCATGGCGTGCATCGTCGCCGACCCAGACCTCGAACAGGTCGCCGAGGATCAGCACCGCATCGGCATTCGTGCCCAGCAGGTAACGCTGCCAGGCCTCGAAGCCGCGCGGTGTGTCATCGGCCAGATGCAGGTCGCTGATGAAATCGATCGTGTGCCATGCGGCAGGCGCCACCAGCTCGTGCGCCCGCGGCGTGGCAGGCGACGTACTCATGTTCGCTGCGGCCGTCCGCCCCGGTTCAGGCTGCGACGCGCTTCGCACTGACGATCACGACGTCCTCGGTCGGCACGTCGCCGTGGCCGCCGCGATTCCCGGTCGAGACCTTCTCGATCGCGTCGACCACGTCCTGCCCCGCGACGACCTTGCCGAACACCGCGTAGCCCCAGCCCTGCGGGCTCTCGGACTTGAAGTCGAGGAAGCCGTTGTCGGTCGCGTTGATGAAGAACTGCGCGGTTGCCGAATGCGGCGCCGAGGTGCGCGCCATCGCGATCGTGTAGTGCGCGTTCTTCAGGCCGTTGTTCGCTTCGTTCGCGATCGGCGCTTTCGTCGCCTTCTGCTTCATGCCGGGCTCGAAGCCCCCGCCCTGGATCATGAAGCCGGGGATCACGCGGTGGAATACCGTGCCGTCGTAATGCCCGGCGTCGACGTACTCGAGGAAATTGCGGCTCGACACCGGCGCTTTCGCCTCGTCGAGCTCGATGCGGATCGTGCCCTTGCTGGTCTGCAGGTCGATTTGGGTGCTCATGATGTTGCCTTCGCTTTCGTTGCGATCACTTTTCGATCGTGGCCTTGTTGATGGTCACCGGCGTCAGCGGCACGTCGTCGTGCATGCCGCGGCTGCCGGTGGGAACGACGCGGATCTTGTCGACCACGTCCATGCCGGAGATCACCTTGCCGAACACCGCATAGCCGTTGCCGTCACGCGCATTGGCGGCGTCCAGGCGCGCGTTGTCCTGCACGTTGATGAAGAACTGCGAGGTCGCCGAGCTCGGATCCTGCGTGCGCGCCATCGCGACCGTGCCGCGCAGGTTGCTCAGGCCGTTGCGGCTCTCCAGCGGGATCGGCGCGCGCGTGGTCTTCTCTTTCATGTCGGCGGTCATGCCGCCGCCCTGGATCATGAAGCCCGGGATCACGCGATGGAACACGGTGCCGTTGTAGTAACCGTCCTTCACGTACTGGACGAAGTTGTCGACCGTCTTCGGCGCCTTCGCCTTGTCCAGCTCGATCACGATGTCGCCGGCGCTGGTGGCGAGCTTGACCTTCTGCGCATGGGCCGCGAGGCTCGCGCCGAGGCCGAGTGCGCCGGCGACCGCGAGGGCGGCGACGCGCGGGAGGATTCGGGTCATTCGGGTCTCCTGTTCGGGTTGTCCTGATGCACGTTTTGCTATCGCTAGCTCGTCGTTCTACTTGGACGCGGACGCGCCGGATGCCGGCGCCGCCGCGAGCGGCGCATCGCTCTTGCGCTTGAACAGCTCGCGTGTCAGCGTGAGCTTGGTCTCGAGTGCCGCGTTCGCCGGGTCGAGCTGGCGCGCCCGCGTGTACGACTGACTCGCCAGCGCCGCGTAGACATCGCCGAGATTTTCGTGCGCGACCGCGTAGCCGGGGTTGGCACGCACGGCCTGCTCGAGCGTGAGGCGCGCGCGGCCGTAGTCGCCCTTCGCGGCGTAGAGCGCGGCCAGGTTGTTGTACGGCTCCGGCAGGTCGGGGTAGTCGTCGACCAGCTTCTGGAAGATTGCGATCGCCTCGGCGCTGCGTTGCTGATCGGCGAGAATCACGCCCTTCGTGAAGCGCATCGGCACGTCATTCGGGCGCGTTGCGAGATACACATCGGCCTTCTGCAACGCCGCGGCCGTTTGCCCTGAGTAGTGCAGGCGGTGCACCTCGGCCAGCACGCCGCTGCTGACCGATGTGGCGTTGTTGGCCGACGCCGACGGGATCGTTTGTGCCGCGACGCAGCACGACAGAACCGACAGCGCGATCGCGATCAAGAGGCGGCAACGGACCATCGGCGCAACGGCGAACAGCTGAAGGTTGTGGGATGGATGGAGGGATTGCGGTGGCGGCTCGCCATCTCGTTCAATGGTGTGATGCGCCACTGGTAGCCCGGGGAAGGGCCGCTATACTGAATCGATTGTAGTGCAGGCCCCATGACACTTCGCGTCCACAACACCCTCACGAGGGAACTGGAAACCTTCACGCCGATCGAGCCGGGGCACGTGCGGATGTACGTCTGCGGCATCACGATCTATGACCTGTGCCATGTCGGTCACGCGCGTTTTCTGATCGCATTCGACGTCGTCTACCGCTGGCTGCGCACGCTGGGCTACCGCGTGACCTACGTGCGCAACATCACCGACATCGACGACAAGATCATCCGGCGCGCGCTCGAGCGCAACATCCCGATCCAGCAGCTCACACGCGAGATGACTGCCGAGCTGCATCGTGACGTGGCTGCGCTCGGCATCGAACCGCCGACGCACGAACCGCGCGCGACCGAGCACATCCAGACGATGCTGGAGCTGATCGCCACGCTCGAAGACAAAGAGCTCGCCTACCGCGCCAGCAACGGCGACGTGAACTTCGCGGTGCGCAAGCTGCCCGGCTACGGCAAGCTCTCGGGCAAGTCGCTCGACCAGCTGCGTGCCGGCGAGCGCGTCGCGGTGCTCGACGGCAAGGAAGACCCGCTGGACTTCGTGCTCTGGAAGGCCGCGAAGGAGAGCGAGCCCGATGACGCGAAGTGGGACAGCGGTTTCGGCCGCGGCCGCCCTGGCTGGCACATCGAATGCTCGGCGATGTGCAAGGCGATCCTCGGCGAGCGCTTCGACATCCACGGCGGCGGCGTCGACCTGGTGTTCCCGCACCACGAGAACGAGATCGCGCAGAGCGAGGGCGCGAGCGGCCAGCCGTTCGTCAACTACTGGCTGCACAACGGGCACCTGAACATCGACAACGTGAAGATGTCGAAGTCGCTCGGCAACTTCTTCACGATACGCGATGTGCTGAAGAGCGTGGACGGCGAGACGCTGCGCTTCTTCATGTTGAGGGTGCATTACCGCAGTCCGTTCAACTTCAGCGATACGACGCTCGAAGAGTCGGGCAGTGCGCTGCGCCGCCTGTACACCGCGCTCGATGGCGTGGAACTGCCGTCGGTGCTGCCCGAGGTCGACTGGACTCAGCCGCAGGCGGCCGCGTTCCGTGCGGCGATGAACGACGACTTCAACACGCCGGTCGCTGTCGCGGTGCTGTTCGATCTGGCCGCCGAGCTGAACCGAACGCGTTCGGTCGGAACCGCGACGTTGCTGAAGAGCCTAGCTGCCACGCTCGGGCTGCTGCAGCAATCGCCCCGCGCGTATCTGCAGCAAGGCAGTACGGTGGCGGAAGATCTCATCCTCGAGCGCATTGCCGCGCGTGCCGAAGCGAAGAAGAACCGCGACTTCGCGCTGGCCGACAAGATCCGCCAGGACCTGCTGGCCGAAGGCATCGAGTTGAAGGATTCGGCAAGCGGCACCACGTGGGCGCGATCGCGACACAAGACGCTCGACGGGCTGGCCCGCGAAGAGGCCTGATCCTCATGCCGCAGATCACGCCCGACTATTGGGACGATGCGTGCAAGCATCTGGGCAAGCGCGACCGCGTGATGCGCAAGCTGATCCCGCAGTTCCCCGAGGGCCGGCTGCAGAGTCGCGGCGATGCGTTCACGACGCTCGCACGCTCTATCGTCGGCCAGCAGATTTCGGTGAAGGCGGCACAGGCCGTGTGGGACCGTTTCGCGGCGCTGATGGATGAGCCGTCGACGCGGCTGTCGCCGGCCTCGGTGCTCGCGCTCGAGCGCAGCGATCTGCGCGAGGCCGGCCTCTCGGCGCGCAAGGTCGAATACCTCGGCGACCTCGCGCATCACTTCGCCTCGGGCGCCGTGCACGTGCGCCAGTGGCAGCAGATGGATGACGAGGAGATCATCGAAGAGCTGGTCGCGATCCGCGGGATCGGTCGCTGGACCGCCGAGATGTTCCTGATCTTCCACCTGATGCGGCCGAACGTGTTGCCGCTGGACGACCTGGGCCTGCTCAAGGGCATCAGCGTCAACTACTTCAGCGGCGAGCCGGTTTCGCGTGCCGAAGCCCGCGAAGTGGGCGACGCCTGGGCGCCGTTTCGATCGGTTGCCACGTGGTACATTTGGCGCAGCCTCGACCCACTGCCGGTCGACTACTAAGACGGCGCCCGTGCGGTTGCACGACACGATAGCTTCGCAGCCGGTGCGCTCAACAACATCGTCGTTGATGCCGCAGGAAAAAATCCAATGAGCAAACGCCACTTCCTCGAGTTCGAGCAGCCGGTTTCCGAGCTCGAAGCGAAGATCGAAGAGCTGCGCTACGTGCAAAGTGAATCGGCGGTCGACATCTCGGAAGAGATCGATCGCCTCGGCAAGAAGAGCCTGCAGCTCACGAAGGACATCTACGCGAGCCTCAGCCCGTGGCAGGTCACGCAGATCGCGCGCCATCCGCAGCGGCCGTACACGCTGGACTACGTCAACGAGATCTTCACCGACTTCCAGGAGTTGCACGGCGACCGCGCGTTCGCCGACGACCAATCGATCGTCGGCGGCCTCGCGCGCTTCAACGGCCAGGCCTGCATGGTGCTGGGCCATCAGAAGGGCCGCGACACGAAGGAGCGCGCGGCGCGCAACTTCGGCATGTCGCGCCCCGAGGGATACCGCAAGGCGCTGCGGTTGATGAAAGTCGCCGAGAAGTTCGGCCTGCCGATCTTCACGTTCGTCGACACGCCGGGTGCCTACCCGGGCATAGGCGCCGAGGAGCGCGGCCAGTCGGAGGCGATCGGCCGCAACATCTTCGAGATGGCGCAGCTCGAGGTGCCGATCGTCGTGACCATCATCGGCGAAGGCGGTTCGGGCGGCGCGCTGGCGATCAGCGTCGGCGACCAGCTGCTGATGCTGCAGTATTCGATCTATTCGGTGATCTCGCCGGAGGGCTGCGCGTCCATCCTGTGGAAGACCGCGGAGCGCGCGTCGGAAGCGGCCGAGGCGCTGGGCATCACGGCGCATCGCCTGAAGGCGCTGGGTCTCGTCGACAAGATCGTCAACGAGCCGGTCGGCGGTGCGCACCGCGACACCAAGCAGATGGCGGCGTTCCTGAAGCGCGCGCTGAACGATGCGCTGCGCCAGGTCAGCGACCAGAAGCCCAAGGAACTGCTGCAGCGCCGCTATGAACGGCTGCAGGCATATGGGCGCTTCAGCGACACGAAAGAGCGCTGAGCAGCGCTGCTGAGATCCCGAGCCTCGAGTGGCGAAGCGGCGCTGCATCGCGGTCGCCTACAGCGGGGGCCGCGACTCGACCGCCCTTTTGCACTCGACCCTGGCGCAGGCCGCGCCGCTGGGCATCGAGGTCGTCGCGCTGCATGTGCACCACGGCCTGAGTGCGAACGCGGATGCATGGCTCGTGCACTGCGAAGCGCAATGCAAGCGCTGGGCGGCACGCGGATGGCCGGTTCGGCTGATCGCGCAGCGCCTGGCCGAAGGGCCGCGGCCCGGCGACAGCGTGGAGGCCTGGGCGCGGCGCGAGCGTTATCGCGCGTTGCGGACCATGGCGCTCGAGGCCGGCGCGACGGCCGTGCTGCTGGCTCACCATCGGCGAGACCAGGCCGAGACCGTGCTGCTGCAAGCCTTGCGCGGCGGCGGCGTGGCAGGGTTGGCCGGCATGCCGTCCAGCGTCGAGCGCGACGGGGTGACCTGGCTGCGGCCCTGGCTCGCACGTTCGCGAGCCGAGATCGAAAGCTACGTGCACCGGCATCGGCTCGCGCACATCGACGACGAAAGCAACGACGATCCGCGCTTCGCACGCAACCGGCTGCGCCTGCAGGTGTGGCCGGCACTCGCCGAGGCGTTTGGCGATGCCGAGGCCACGTTGGCGTCGACCGCGGCCTGGGCCGCCGAAGCGAGCCAAGCGTTGAACGAGCTCGCGTCGATCGACCTCGCGCCGCTCGCGCGCGATGACCGGCTCGATGTCGCTGCATGGCGCGCGTTGTCGCCGGCCCGGCGTGGTAACGCGCTGCGCGCCTGGCTGAAACGGATCGCGCAGGGCCAGGCCGCGCCGGCGTCGCTGATGCAGCGCTTGCTCGATGAGTTGCCGGTGCAGCGCGCCGCCCGTTGGCCGCATCCGGCCGGCGAGCTCCGCCTGTATCGCGGCATGCTGCGGTTCGATCGCGGTGCCGCAGTCTCGACGCCACCGACAGAGCGCGAAACGATGCTGCGGATTCATCGCGCCGGTCTGCATCGCCTCCCGGGTTGGGGCGGGAGCTTGCACGTCGCGCGTGTCACGGAGGGCGGCGTGCCGCTGGCATGGCTGGGGCATGTCGAGCTCAAGGCGCGGCAGGGCGCCGAGCAGTTCCAGGCCGGAGTGGGTCGTCCGCCGCGCAGCCTGAAGAAGCAGTTCCAGAACGCCGGCATCGCGGCCTGGGACCGCAACGGCCCGTTGCTCTACAGCGGAGGACAACTCGTGTACGTCCCTGGGCTGGGGCTGGACGCGCGCGTGATCGGGCTGCCGGGGCAGCCGCTGGTCACGCTGCAGTGGGTGCAAGACCAGCCGACCGCGCGCAGCGGATAAAATGCGCGGTTCGCTCCAGAACCGTTCGCAACCGTTCGCATCTGCGTCCCCCTGTTATGGCACTCATCGTTCACAAGTACGGCGGCACCTCGATGGGCTCGACCGAGCGCATCCGCAACGTGGCCAAGCGTGTCGCCAAATGGGTGCGTGCCGGGCATCAGCTCGTGGTGGTGCCTTCGGCGATGAGTGGCGAGACCAACCGGTTGCTCGGCCTGGCCAAAGAGCTCGCGCCGGCCAGCACGACCGATGCGCTCCAGCGCGAGCTCGACATGATCGCGTCGACCGGCGAGCAGGTCTCGGTCGGCTTGCTGTCGATCGCGCTGCAGGCCGAGGGTCTGGAGGCGATCAGCTACACCGGCTGGCAGGTGCCGATCACGACCGATTCGGCCTACACGAAAGCGCGCATCCAGAACATCGACGACGCGCGCGTGCGTGCCGATCTCGCGGCCGGCAAGGTCGTCGTGATCACTGGCTTCCAAGGTATCGACGAGCAGGGCCACATCACGACCTTGGGCCGCGGCGGCTCCGACACCTCGGCGGTGGCCGTGGCCGCGGCGATGAAGGCCGACGAGTGCCTGATCTACACCGATGTCGACGGCGTCTACACGACCGACCCGCGCATCGTCGCCGAAGCGCGCCGCCTCGCGACCATCAGCTTCGAAGAGATGCTCGAGATGGCGAGCCTGGGCTCCAAGGTGCTGCAGATCCGCTCGGTCGAGTTCGCCGGCAAGTACCGCGTGCCGTTGCGCGTGCTCTCCAGCTTCACGCCGTGGGACATTCCGCTCGACGAGGAAGCGCAGTCCGGCACATTGATCACTTTCGAGGAAGACCTGCAAATGGAACAAGCCGTCGTTTCGGGCATCGCGTTCAACCGCGACGAAGCCAAGATCAGCCTGCTGGGCGTGAACGACAAGCCGGGCATCGCCCACATGATCCTCGGGCCGGTCGCCGAGGCGAATATCGACGTCGACGTGATCATCCAGAACGTCTCGCACGACGGCCGCACCGATTTTTCGTTCACCGTGCACCGCAACGACTACCAGCGCACGATGGAGCTGCTGAAGACCAAGGTGCAGCCGGTCACCGGCGCGATCGACCTGGTCGGCGACCCGAAGATCTGCAAGGTCTCGATCGTCGGCATCGGCATGCGCTCGCACGTCGGCGTCGCGAGCAAGATGTTCAGCACGTTGAGCCAGGAAGGCATCAACATCCAGATGATCACGACCAGCGAGATCAAGACCAGCGTCGTGATCGACGAGAAGTACATGGAGCTCGCGGTGCGCGCGCTGCACAAGGCCTTCGATCTGGACGAAGAGCCCCGTTAGACGGGTAGAATGCGCGTCTGTTCGACGACGGAGCTGTGACCGAGAGGCCGAAGGTGCTCCCCTGCTAAGGGAGTATGCGGGCAAAACCTGCATCGAGGGTTCGAATCCCTCCGGCTCCGCCAGACGAACCGACGAAGAGGCCCCTTGAAGGGGCTTTTTTCTTTCATCGTCGACACGAGTGCGAACCATGAGCGAAGAGAACCAAGCCGCCCCGCCTGCGTTGCCCGACCGGCTGTCCGTCGAACCGGGCAGTCCGCACTACGTCGCCGCGATCTTCGAGCACGAGATCGGCATACGCTTCAACGGCAAGGAGCGTTTCGATGTCGAGGAGTACTGCATCAGCGAGGGCTGGGTGAAAGTGCCTGCCGGTCGAACGCTGGACCGCAAGGGCAAGCCGCTGATGATCAAGCTCAAGGGCGCGGTCGAGGCGTTCTACCGTTGACCCGAGGGCGTCTCCTAGAATGCCCGCACTTTTGGGGAGCTGCTCGATGAAACGTCTTGCTGTGATGGTGGCCTTGGGTTCGTTGGCGCTGGCTGCGGCGGCGCAAACGACTGAACCGGCGAAGTCCGAAAGCACGGTCGAGAAGGTCGAGACCGCCGCGTCGTCGGCGGCCACGAAGACCGGCCGCGCGATCAAGAAAGGTGCCGTGAAGACCGGCGAGGCGATCGAGCACGGCGCCGAGGTCACGGGCAAGGCCGTCAAGAAGGGCGCGACCAAGACGGGTCAAGCGATCAAGAAGGGTGCAACCAAGGCCGGCGAAGGCATCAAGCACGGTGCCGAGAAAACCGGCGAGGCGATCAAGCACGGCGCCGAAAAGACCGGCGAGGGCGTCGGCCACGGCGTCAGCAAGACTGGCGAGGCGATCAAGAAGGGCGGCGACAAGCTCGAGAACGCGTCCAAGCCTGCGTCATCGAGTTGACGTCGCGATCGCGATTCACAAAGGGGCGTGCCGATGGCGCGCCCTTTTTCTTTGCCCGGCTGCTGAAAGGGTCCCTGGAAAGGTTGTCGAGTACTGTATATATTCACAGTATGCCGACGATCCC
>DATEFR010000192.1:0-9159 GCA_035280545.1 Burkholderiaceae bacterium
GTCGCGAAAGCTCTGGAGCAGGGCGCCGCGGCACGCAAGGACACGCCCGAACAATGATGAGCCTCGCCGACAACCGCGGGGACGTCGCCCGCTCGATCGACGAAGGCCTGATGCGCCTCGCGCTGGACCAGGCGCAGAACGCCCGGCTGGTCGGCGAGGTGCCGGTCGGTGCCGTGATCGTGCGCCAGACGCCCGAAGGCGCACAGGTGATCGCAACCGGCTACAACCGCCCGATCACCGAGCACGACCCGACGGCGCATGCGGAGATCGTCGCGCTGCGCCATGCCGCCCAGCTGCTCGCGAACTACCGGCTGCCCGAGTGCGAGCTGTACGTGACGTTGGAGCCATGTGCGATGTGCGCGATGGCGCTGATGCATGCACGCTTCAAGCGTGTCGTGTTCGGTGCTGCCGACCCGAAGACCGGCGCGGCCGGTTCGGTCGTCGACCTGTTCGGCAGCGCGCAGCTGAACCACCACACCGCGATCGAAGGCGGCGTGCTGGCCGACGAGTGCGGTGCGCTGCTGCGCGAATTCTTTGCCGAGCGCCGCGAACAATACCGGCAGCGCCGCGCGGCAGCTCCATCAGCGGCATTGCCTGCGGGCGATGCGGCGGAGCCGACTCGCGAATTCGCCGACACCATTCCGACGGGCGAGGCGACCGAGATCGTCGCGCCGCCCGACATCCTGCTGCCTCGTTGATGTTGCTTGTGATGACTTCTCTTTCGCTGTACTCCCCCTCCGGCGTGCTGCTCAAGGCGCCCCCGGTCAAGCTGGCTGCGCGCCGCCTGAAGGCACTGGGCTTCGATGTCGAGATCGACGAAGCGGCGCTCGCGAAGCACCAGCGCTTCGGCGGCGACGACGAGGTGCGGCTCGCCGCGATTCACCGCATCGCCGAGCGCATGCCCAGCATCGCGATGGCCACGCGCGGCGGCTACGGCCTGACGCGGCTGCTCGATCGCCTCGACTGGCGGCGCATCGCGAAGAGCATCGCCCGCGGCACGCGCTGGGTCGGGCACAGCGACTTCACCGCGCTGCAGCTGGGCCTGCTCGCCCACCTGAACGGCTCGGCGCACGGCATCACCTGGGCCGGCCCGCTGGCGGCCGATGACTTCGGACGTACCGATGACAACGGCGGCGTCGACGAGATCACGCGCGACTGCTTCGTCGAGGCGATGGACGGGCGGCTCGAGGCCGTGGGCTTTCGCACCGAGGCGGGCTTCGACGGGCTGGGCGTGCGCGGCACGCTGTGGGGCGGCAACCTGTGCATGGTCAGCTCGCTGCTGGGCACGAAGCACTTCCCGCAGATCCGCGGCGGCGTGCTGTTCCTCGAGGACGTCAACGAGCACCCGTACCGCATCGAACGCGGCCTGCTGCAGCTCGCGCAGGCCGGCGTGCTCGGCGCCCAGAAGGCGGTCGTGCTGGGCGCGTTCAACGCCTGGCGCAAGTCGCCGAACGACCGCGGCTACTCGCTGAAGGCGGCGATCGAGCATGTGCGCGCGAGCACGAAGACGCCGATCCTGACCGGCCTGCCGTTCGGCCATGTGAACCCCAAGGTCACGATGCCGGTGGGTGCGAAGGTCGAGCTGCTGGTGCAGGGGCGCGACGTGCTGGTCGGCTGGAGCGGGCACGGCGGCAAGTCGCACGGCCATCACGACCATGACGGGCACGATCACGCGCCGCGCATGTGATCGCTCGACGCTACATGGCCCGGGGATGCTGGTCGCTCACACGTGCGCTCGCGCTGGCGGGTGTGGCCGCCTGCGCGCTGCTCGCGGGCTGCAACAACAGCCCGTACGCGGCGGGCGTGGCGTCGAAGAACATCCTCTTCAACTCGTTCGATGAGCGGTCTCCGCGTTCGCTCGATCCGGTCACGTCGTACCTGAACCCCGAGACGCCATACACGTTCTCGGCCTACGAGCCGCTGTACGGCTATCACTACCTGAAGCGGCCGTACGAGGTCATCCCGAAGGTGGCCGAGGCGGTCGCCAAGCCGTACTACCTGGACAAGAACGGCCGGCGCCTGCCCGACGACGCCGGCGCCGATCAGATCGCCGAGAGCGTCTACGACATCCCGATCAAGCATGGCGTGATGTACGCGCCGCACCCCGCGTTCGCGAAGGACGAGCAGGGGCACTACCTGTACCACCACCTGACGCGCGAGCAGCTCGGCCACAAACGCTCGCCGTGGGACTTCGAGAAGCAGGGCACGCGCGAGCTGGTCGCGGACGACTTCGTCTACGCCTTCAAGCGCCAGGCGACGACCCGCATCGAGGCGCCGGTCTATGCCGTGTTCTCCGACTACATCATCGGGCTCAAGGACTACGGCAAGCGGGTCGCCGCCGAGGACAAGAAGCTGCTCGCCGGCTTGCCGGAAGCCAGCCCGGACAAACCGTTCCTCGACTTCCGCCAGTGGCCGCTGCCAGGCGTGACCGCACTGGACAAGTACACGCTGCGCATGCGCCTGAAGGGCAAGTACCCGCAGTGGAAATACTGGCTGACGCTGACCTTCGCGTCGCCTATCCCGTGGGAGGCCGATGCTTTCTACGCGCAGCCCGGCATGGCCGACGCAGGACTGTCGATGACCCGCTGGCCGGTGGGCACCGGGCCGTTCATGCTCACCGAGTACGAGCAGGACCGCAAGCTCGTGATGAAGCGCAACCCGAACTTCCACGGCGAGACCTATCCGTGCGAAGGCAACCCGGGCGACAAGGAGGCCGGCTTGCTGGCCGACTGCGGCAAGCCGCTGCCGTTCATCGACGGGTTCGAGTCCATCATCATCAAGGAGCGTGTGCCGCGCAAGGAGATGTTCAAGCAGGGCTACCTCGACGTGCCCGAGCTCGAGCGGCCCGAGTGGGGCGTGGAGTTCGCGAGCGATGCCGAGGACTCCGACGACGTGAAGCGCCGCTTCACCGAGCGCGGCTTCAAGTTCCCGCAAACCACCGACATCAACAACTGGTACCTGGGCTTCAACTGGCTGGACCCGGTCGTCGGCAAGGGCGACACGCCCGAGCAGCAGCTGAAGAACCGCAAGCTGCGCCAGGCCTTGTCGATCGCGATCGACTGGGAGGAGGGCTACCAGCGCATCTTCCGCAGCCGCGGCGGCGATGCCGCGCACGGGCCGATCCCGCCGGGCGTGTTCGGCGCACGCGACGGCAACACCCCGGAAGGCTACAACCCGGTGACGCACCGGCTGGTCAACGGCCGCGTCGAGCGCCGCCCGATCGAGGACGCGAAGAAGCTGCTCGCCGAGGCCGGCTACCCGGATGGCCGCGACGCGAAGACCGGCCGCCCGCTGGTGCTGAACTACGACTACCAGCGCACGCTGACGCCCGAGCTCAAGGCCGAGGTCGACTGGATGGTCAAGCAGTTCGCGAAGCTCAACATCCAGCTCGAGATCCGCGCGACCGACTTCAACCAGCACCAAGAGAAGCTGCTCAAAGGCAAAGTGCAGATCTTCTGGGCCGGCTGGCTCGGCGACTATCCGGATGCCGAGAACTTCCTGTTCCAGCTCTACGGCCCGAACGCGAAGGCGGTCACGCAAGGCGAGAACTCGGCGAACTACTCGAACCCCGAGTACGACAAGCTCTTCGAGAAGATGCAGACGCTGGACGACGGGCCGGAGCGCCAGAAGGCGATGGACCAGATGCTGGCGATCGTGCGCGAGGATTCGCCGTGGGCCTGGGGCTACTGGGCATACGTGGGTCTCGCATTCCAGTCGTGGGTGCACAACGGCAAGCCCAGCATCGTGATCCGCGACGAGACCTGGTACTACCGGATCGACCCGGCGGCACGGGTCGCGAGACAGGCCGAGTGGAACCAGCCGACCTGGTGGCCGATCGGCCTGCTCGCGCTGGCCGCGCTGGCGCTCGCGTGGATAGCCCGGCGCAGCTACCGCGCGCGCCAGCAGGCGACTGCGAAAGCGGGCTCGCCCGCGGTCGTGCTGCCCAGCGCGGCGGCGGGAGGCTGAACGGTGCTGCACTACCTGCTGCGCCGGGTCGGCTACGGCGTGCTGATCCTGATCGGCGTCAACCTCTTCACCTTCATCCTGTTCTTCACGGTCAACACGCCAGACGACATGGCGCGGCTGAACATCGGCGGCAAGCGCGTGACGCAGGAGCAGATCGAGAAGTGGAAGAGCGAGCGTGGCTACGACAAGCCGCTGTACTGGAACGCCAAGCGCGAAGGCAACGAGCGGCTGACCGACACGATCTTCTGGGACCGCTCGGTCTCGCTGTTCGCGCTCGACTTCGGCCGCTCCGACGCGCAGAACGCGATCGACATCGGCCACGAGATCGGGACACGCATGGGCGTGAGCCTGCAGCTCGCGGTGCCGCTGTTCATCCTGCAGGTGATCGCAAGCGTCGCGTTCTCGCTGCTGCTGGTGTTCTTCCGGCACTCGCGCATCGACTTCTGGGGCGTGGTGCTGTGCGTGCTGATGCTGTCGATCTCCAGCCTGTTCTACATCATCGTCGGGCAGCTGACGTTCTCGCGCCTGCTGCACCTGGTGCCGATGTCGGGCTGGGCCGGCGGGTTCTCGGCGGCGAAGTTCCTGATGCTGCCGATCGGCTTGTGCCTGTTGTCGCGGCTGGGCGGCGAGGCGCGCCTGTACCGCGCGATGTTCCTCGAGGAGATCGGCAAGGACTACGTGCGCACCGCGCGCGCAAAGGGGCTGTCGGAAGCGGTCGTGCTGTTCCGCCACGTGCTGAAGAACGCGCTGATCCCGATCATCACGAGCGCGGGCTCGTACCTGCCGTACGTCTTCCTCGGCAGCCTGGTGTTCGAGAGCTTCTTCGGCATCCCCGGCCTCGGCACGTTCGTGGTCGAGGCGATCACCGGGCAGGATTTCGCGATCGTGCGTTCCATGGTGTTCCTGGGCGCGGTGCTCTACATCGCGAGCAATGTCGTGATCGACCTGGCCTATACCTGGGCCGACCCGCGCGTGCGGTTGATGTGAGGACGATGGCGATGTGCAGGGAGCGGTGGTGCTGATGCCGAAGTTCGTCTTTCTCTGGACCGACGTGGTGCTGTGGGCGATGGTCGCGGTGCTGGGCTGGTACGGCTGGCGCGTCAAGGTCAATCCGAACCTGCGCGCGAACTGGGTCAAGGTCGTGCGCGACCCGGCGGCGCTGTGCGCGGGGATCGTGCTCGCGTTGTTCGCGCTGGTCACGCTGCTCGACAGCGTGCACTTCCGGCGTGCGCTGCCGCCCGCACCCGGTGCGCCCGGCCAGGCTTCCGGTGCGGCGCAGGTCTTCTACGCGACCAGCGCCGAGTCGCTGCTCGATGCGCTGCTGGCGCGGCAGATCGCGATGCGCGAGACCGATCATTCGCGTCCGCTCGCGTTCATGAGCCTGAAGAAGGAATCGTTCGAGCGCGACGGCAAGCCGGTGCACGACTATGCGCGGCTGCGCTACGGCGGCGCCCATCTGACCGATCCGGCGGCGCAGTGGGCGGCCGATGTGACCTCGCGCGCCGCCGCCGGCGCCCTGCTCGGGTTGGCGGTGACTGGTTTTGCGGCATGGCTCGCCGCGCTGGCGCTGCGCCGTAGTCATGGCGGAACGCTCGCGGCATTGCGCGACATCGCCGCCGACCGCACCGACATGCCGCTGCGCGCCGCGCTGCTGACGATCGCAGCAGTCGCCGTGCTGGTCGGCGCGGTGGTCGCCTTGATGACCCACTACCACGTCTTCGGCACCGACCAGACCGGCAACGACGTGCTGGTCCAGTCGATCAAGAGCGTGCGCACCGCATTCGTGATCGGCACGCTGTCGACGATCGCGACCCTGCCGTTCGCGGTGGTGCTGGGCGTGCTCGCGGGCTACTTCAAGGGTTGGGTCGACGAAGCGATCCAGTACCTCTACACGGTGCTGACCTCGGTGCCCAACGTGCTGCTGATCGCCGCCTGCGTGCTGATGGTGCAGGTGTTCCTCGACAAGCATCCGGAGATGTTCGAGACCGGCAGCGAACGTGCCGATCTGAAGATCTTCCTGCTGTGCGCGATCCTCGGACTCACCGGCTGGGCCACGCTGTGCCGCCTGGTGCGCGGCGAGACGCTGAAGCTGCGCGAGCTCGACTTCGTGCAGGCCGCGACCGCGTTCGGCGTCAGCCATGCGCGCATCATGGCGCGCCACATCGCGCCCAATGTGATGCACCTGGTGCTGATCACGACGGTGCTGAGCTTCTCGGACCTGATCCTGTACGAAGCGGTGCTGACCTACGTGGGCGTCGGCGTCGACCCGGGCATGAACAGCTTCGGCGGCATGATCAACCTCTCGCGCAGCGAGATGAGCCGCGACCCGCTGGTGTGGTGGAGCTTCGCTGCCGCATTCGGCTTCATGGTGACGCTGGTGCTCGCCGCGAATCTGTTCGCCGATGGCGTGCGCGATGCGTTCGATCCGCGCGCACGCAGCTTCCGGCCGCGGCTGCGCCGCAGCGTCGTCGCTTGAGGTCGGGCCGGTCGCCATGCTGAAGATCAGGGACCTCGAAGTCGCGCTCGATGCCGATGCCGGCATCGTCAAGGCGATTGCCGGCTTGACGCTGGCGATCGAGCGTGGCGAGACCTTCGCGCTGGTCGGCGAATCGGGCTGCGGCAAGAGCATGACCGCGCTCGCGCTGATGCGCCTGCTGCCCGAGAACGGCGCGATCGTCAACGGCGATGTCGAGCTCGAGGGCGAGGATGTGCTGGCGCTGCCCGAGGCACGCATGCGTGCGGTGCGCGGCGGGCGCATAGCGATGATCTTCCAGGAGCCGTCGACCAGCCTGAACCCCGTGATGCGCATCGGCCAGCAGGTCGTCGAGGCGATCGAGGCGCACACCGCGCTGCGCGGCGCCGCGGCGCGCGCGAAGGCGATCGAGTGGCTGCGGCGGGTCGGGATTCCCGAACCGGAGCGGCGCTTCGACGAGTACCCGTTCCGGATGTCGGGCGGGCAGAAGCAGCGCGTGATGATCGCGATGACGCTGGCCTCGGAACCCGACTTCCTGATCGCCGACGAGCCGACCACCGCGCTGGACGTGACGATCCAGGCCCAGATTCTCGAGCTGCTGAAGCAGCTGCAGAAGGAGCAGGGCATGGGCTTGCTGCTGATCACGCACGACCTGGCCGTTGTGTCAGGAATGGCGCATCGTGTGGCGCTGATGTACGCGGGCCAGATCGTCGAGGTGGCGACGGCACGCGAGTTCTTCGCGGCGCCCAAGCATCCGTACGCGCGGCTGCTGCTGAAGGCGCTGCCGGATGTGGCCAAGCGTGGCGAGTCGCTGGCCGCGATCTCGGGGACCGTGCCGGCGCTGTCGCAGACCTTCGACGGCTGCCGGTTCGCGCCGCGTTGCGATCGCGTGTTCGGCGATTGCCACGGGACGCGGCCGGAGTTGACGGACCTCGGGATGCGCAGCGTGCGCTGTCTGCTGTATCGCGATGGCCCTCACCCCAGCCCTCTCCCGCAAGCGGGAGAGGGAGCCACGACCTCACTCCCTCTCCCTCTCCCTCTCCCCTCCGGGGAGAGCGAAGCGAGGGGTCGGGCTGGGGTGAGGGGCCAGCGAGAGACTCCGACGCCCCCCGTCGCGCCCCCGCTGCTCGAAGTGCAGAACCTGCGCGTCAGCTTCCCGATCCGCCGCGGCTTGCTGCAGCGCGCGCAAGGTGTCTTCAGAGCCGTCGACGACGTCTCGTTCGAGATCGCCCCCGGTCGCACGCTCGCGCTGGTCGGCGAATCGGGTTGCGGCAAGACCACCACCGGCAAGGCGATCCTGCAACTGCTGCGCGGGAACGCCGTGATCGAAGGCCGCGCGCTGCTGGCCGGGCAGGATCTGTTCAGTCTCGACGGCGACGCGCTGCTCGCGGCGCGGCGTTCGATCCAGATCATCTTCCAGGACCCGTTCGCATCGCTGAACCCGCGCATGCGCGTCTTCGACATCCTCGAGGAAGGGCTGCAGACGCTGCGGCCCGAGATGGATGCCGCGGCGCGCCGTGAGCGCCTCGAGGCGCTGGTGGACCAGGTTGGTCTGCGGCGCGACGCGCTGCAACGCTATCCGCACGAGTTCTCCGGCGGCCAGCGGCAACGCGTCGCGATCGCCCGCGCGCTGGCCGTGCAGCCCAAGCTGATCGTCTGCGACGAGCCGACCTCGGCGCTGGATGTCTCGGTGCAGGCGCAGATCCTGAACCTGCTGCGCGAGCTCCAGCGCGAGCTCGGCATCGCCTACCTCTTCATCACCCACAACATCGGGGTCGTCGAATACATCGCCGACGAGGTCGTGGTGATGAACCGAGGGCGAGTGGAGGAGGCCGGCGGGACCGACGAGGTGCTGCGCCGGCCACGCAGCGGATACACACGGATGTTGCTGGACGCGGTGCCGCGGATTGTGTCGGCGGCGGGCTAGATGTAACGCGGCGGGCACTGCGACTGACGGCCTCGGCGCGGTGTTGCGGGTACCCAACGGGCTCCGTGTAAATCCGGAGGCGTGGCGGGTCACCAACTTCATGTAGTAAACGCTCCATCGGATGAGCTGAAACCCATGATTCATGCGGGTTGCAAGGCCATTCCTGTTCAGAAGAGGAGGCACCGTGAGAGGTGAATCGCCGGCGCCCTAGGGGGTCGTCCGAGGTATTTCCCGATCTCGATCCTGGGCGAGGTTCAGTGACAATTCCTTTACACGTCTTCGCAGATAAGCCACGCCCAATTCACAAAGTTGGTATGTGACTTGCTCGAGGACTTGGTCTTTACCTTTGGATCAACCTTCCTTCAGGAGTCTCCGATGCTCAAGAGAACAATGCTCTCCAAGAGCTTGCTGCTCGCTTTCAGCGGTACAGCGGTCTTGGTCGGCACGCCGGCGTTCGCTCAACAGCAGCAGCCGCAGGAATTGCAGCGGGTCACGGTCACGGGTTCCAACATCAAGCGGACGGATACCGAGACGGCCTCGCCGGTTCAGGTTCTGACGCGTGAAGACATCGAGAAGACCGGCAAGCAGTCGATCGGGGACGTGCTGCGCGGCATCACCGCCGACGGCGTCGGCTCCATCCCGACGTCGTTCTCGAATGGTTTCGCCTCGGGTTCGGCGGCCGTGTCACTGCGCGGTCTGGGCGTGAACTCCACGCTGGTCCTGCTCAATGGTCGTCGCATGACGACCTATGGCCTCGCCGATGACGGTACCCGCAACTTCGTCGATTTGAACT
>DATEFR010000193.1:0-5902 GCA_035280545.1 Burkholderiaceae bacterium
GGCCGCGCTCAGCTACGACAGCCGGAACTTCGGCCCGTACCAGTACCGCCAGTTCCGCATCGTCGAGTTCCCGCGCTACGAGACCTTTGCGCAGTCGTTCCCGAACACGATCCCGTACTCGGAAGGCATAGGCTTCATCGCCCGCGTGCGGCCGGACGACCCCAAGGACATCGACTATCCCTACTACGTGACCGCGCACGAGGTCGCGCACCAGTGGTGGGGCCACCAGGTGATGAGCGGCGACGTGCAGGGCGGCTCGATGCTGATCGAGAGCCTCGCGCAGTACTCGGCGCTGATGGTGATGAAGGAGCGCGTCGGCCCGCAGAAGATGCGCAAGTTCCTCGCGTACGAGCTGAACCGCTACCTGATCGGGCGCGCGACCGAGCAGAAGAAGGAGCTGCCGCTCGCGCGCGTCGAGGACCAGCCGTACATCCACTACGCGAAGGGCAGCCTCGTGATGTACCTGCTGGCCGACATGATCGGCGAGGACAGGCTGAACACCGCGATCCGCCGCTTCCGTGACGACCACGCGTTCAAGGGCCCGCCGTACCCGAGCACGCGCGAGTTCGTCCAGCGCGTGCGCGAGGTCACGCCGGCCGAGATGCAGTACCTGATCGACGACCTGTTCGAGCGCATCGTGCTGTACGACAACCGTGCCGTCGGCGCGAGCGCGAAGGCGCTGCCCGGCGGGCGCTGGGAGGTCACGATGAAGGTGGTCGCGAAGAAGCGCGTGGCCGACGAGCTGGGCAAGGAAAGCGACGTTCCGATCGCCGATTTCATCGACGTCGGCGTGCTCGATGCGCAGGGCGATCCGATCGCGATCGAGCGCCGCAAGTTCGACCGCGAGGAGGCGACCGTCACGCTGGTCGTCGACCGCAAGCCCGCGAAAGCCGGCATCGACCCGCTGAACAAGCTGATCGACCGCGCGCCGAAGGACAACACGGTCACGGTCAGCGGGCTTTGACGAGGGCCGGTCGCGCGCGCAACGCCGTGCGCTCCCTAGAATCCGTGCGTGGCCGCCACCAGAAGCGGCAGGACTGCGACATCTCCGAGGGAATCCGTCATGCCCATCGTTGCCGGCTTCATCCACCTGGCGATCGCCTGCTATTTCGGCGTGCACGCGATCCGCAGCGGCCAGCCGATCTACTGGCTGTTCGTGCTGTTCGCGTTCCCGCTGCTGGGCAGCGTCGTCTACTTCTTCGCGCTGTACCTGCCCGCCATGCGCTACACGCGCGGCGGCATCAAGGCGGCACGTGCGGTCAACGCGCTGATCGACCCGAACCGCGAGCTGCGCGAGGCGACGATCGAGTTCGACCGCACGCCGACCGCGTACAACCGATCGCGGCTCGCCGCCGCGTTGCTCTCCAAGGGCGACGTCGAGCCGGCCATCGCGCACTACCGTGAAGCGGCCAGCGGCCCGTATGCAACCGACGCCTCGTTCCTGAAAGGCCTGGCCAGCGCACAGCTGCAAGGCGATCGCCACGGCGACGCGGCCGATACCTTGCAGCGCCTGTTCGACGCGCATCCCGACCAGCGCCGCGGCGCGCTCGCGCTGATGCACGCCGAGGCGGTCGCCGGCGCCGGCCGACCGGAAGCCCGCGCGACCTTCGATGCGGTGATCGCCGCCGACAACTCGACCGAAGCGCATTGCAAGTACGGCCAGTTCCTGCTGCGCCAGGGCGACACGGCCGGCGCGCGGCGCGCATTCGGAGCGGTGCTCGAGCATGCGCGCCAGGGGCACCAGCACTCGCGCGAACTCAATCGCGACTGGATCGCCGAGGCGAAGAGCGCGCTGAAGCAGCTCGACGCCTGATCGCCGCTCGAAACAGGGCCGTAAATGGCCTTGCCGGCCGCGCGCCCGGCGTGGCGTCCCTACAATGGCGCGGTGGACAAAGATGTCGTCGTGAATGTCCCGCCGAGCTGGATGAACGCTGACCTGCACTGCCATTCCGTCGTGTCCGACGGCACCCTGGAGCCGGAGGCGCTGGCCGCGCGCGCGAAGGCCAATGGCGTCGAGCTGTGGGCGTTGACCGATCACGACGAGGTCGGCGGTCAGCACCGGGCGCGCCACGCAGCGCTCGGGCTGGGCATGGACTACCTGACCGGCACCGAGATCTCGGTGACCTTCGCCGGCACCACCGTGCACATCGTCGGGCTGGGCTTCGACCCCGACGACGCGGCGCTGGTCGCGGGCCTGCAGGCGACGCGCGGCGGGCGCCACGAGCGTGCGCTCGAGATGGCCGAGGGCCTTGCGCAAGTCGGCATCCACGGCGCCTACGAAGGCGCGCTGCAGTACGCCGGGAATCCCGAGCTGATCGCGCGCACGCACTTCGCGCGCCACCTGGTCGACACCGGCGTCTGCACCGACACGCAGGAAGTGTTCCGGCGCTTCCTGGTCGAAGGCAAACCGGGCTTCGTGCCGCATCGCTGGGCGACGCTGAAGAATGCGGTCGCCTGGATCACCGAGGCCGGCGGCATCGCGGTGATCGCGCACCCGGCGCGCTACAAGCTCAGCGCGAACGAGGAGTACGCGCTGTTCACCGAGTTCAAGGCGCACGGCGGGCGCGGCGTCGAGGTCGTGACCGGCAGCCACAGCAGCGCCGACGCAGTCCGCTACACCGAGACCGCGCTCGAGTTCGACCTGCTCGCCTCGCGCGGCAGCGACTTTCACAGCCCGGACGAGAGTCACATCGACCTCGGCACCCTGCCCGCACTGCCGGCCAAGCTGACCCCGGTGTGGGAGGCGCTGGCCGAGCGCATCCACCGACACCCCGCGTGAACGACGCGCGCCCTACGCCACCGCACCGATGAGCGTGGGCAACGCGCTGGCCGGGTCGGCTGCCTACGGCGCGCGGGCCAATCCCGCCGTCGGGATCGCGCTGGTGCTGCTGATGGCCGCGTGCTTCGCGGTCTCCGACACGACGATCAAGTACCTGGGCGCGTTCGTGCCGGTGCTGTTCCTGCTGTGGGCTCGCTACCTGTTCCAGGCCGGCGTGATGGCCTTGTGGCTGGCTCGCGGCGGCCTCGCCGGGTTTCGCACCGCACACCCGAAGTTCCAGTGGGTGCGCGGGGCACTGCTGCTGTTCACCAGCGCGATGGCCTTCTTCGGCCTGCAGCTGATGCCGGTGGCCGAGTTCACCGCGTTGGGCATGCTGACGCCGGTGATCGTCACGCTGATCGCGGCGCTGGTGCTGCGCGAGCCGGTGGGAGGGCTGCGCTGGCTGCTGGTGTGGGGCGGGTTCGTCGGCGCGCTGATCGTGATCCGTCCCGGCAGCGGCGTGTTCGGCTGGGAGGCGCTGTTCCCGCTGTTGATGGCGTTGTGCTACGGCTGCTTCCAGGTGCTGACCGGCAAGCTCGCGGCGCTCGAGAGCCCGTACACGACGCAGTTCTACACCGGCTTCTCGGGCATGCTGCTGCTGACGCCGTTCCTGCTGCCGTCGGCCGGCACGATCGCCGCGAGCCTGCGCGAGATGCCGGCCCATCACTGGCTGCTGGTGCTCGTGATCGGCCTGTTCGCGACCAGCGGCCACCTGTTCCTGATCCTCGCGTACGGCCATGCCCCGAGCGCGACACTGATGCCATTCATCTACACGCAGATCGCGTTCGCGCTGATCGTCGGCTGGGCCGTGTTCCGCCACGTGCCCGATGGCTGGGCATGGCTGGGCATGGGCGTGATCGCGCTGTGCGGCGGTGCGAGCGCGTGGCTCAATGTGCGCGCCGGCCCGCCGAGGGCGCATCCCGATTCGGCCGTGGCGGCCGACACGATCGCCGATTGAAGATCGCGACGCCATGTCCCAGTACTTCGAAGTCCACCCCGACAACCCGCAGCCGCGCTTGCTGAAACAAGCGGTGCAGATCCTGCACGCCGGCGGCATCGCGGCGATCCCGACCGACTCGAGCTATGCGCTGGTCTGCCACCTCGACGACAAGGCGGCAGCCGATGGCCTGCGGCGCCTGCGCGGTTTCAACGAAAAAGAGAGCGACAAGCACCACCTGACCCTGCTGTGCCGCGACCTGAGCGAGCTCGCGAGCTACGCGCGCGTCGACAACAAGCAGTACCGGCTGCTGAAGGTCGGCACGCCGGGGCCGTTCACGTTCATCCTCGAGGCCACGAAGGAAGTGCCGCGGCGGCTGTCGCATCCGTCGCGCCGCACGATCGGCCTGCGCGTGCCCGAGCACGCGGTGACGCAGGCGCTGCTCGAGCTGCTGGGCCAGCCGCTGATCGCGACGACGCTGATCGCACCCGGCGAACGCGATCCGATGAACGACCCGCACCTGATCCGCGAGCGCTTTCAGAAGCAGATCCAGGCGGTCGTCGACGCCGGAGCCTGCCCGATGCAGCCGACCACCGTGATCGACCTGACCGGCGCGACGCCGGCGCTGATCCGCGAGGGCCGTGGCGATGCGCATGCGCTGGGCCTGAGCGTCGAAGCCTGATCGAACCTCTTGAGCCGCTGGCTTGACAGCGCCGCCTCGGCGCTACTAAAGTGATATCACTTTGACATCTCCGAACTTTTCGGAAGGAACAGGGTGACTCGCATGCTGAACAACAGACAGGCCTCGCAAGAACGCGACGGCAGATCCGCGAACGGGTTCGTCTACGCGATCGCCGGCGTGGTGGTCGCGCTGCTCGCCGTCTTCTTCGTCTTGACGCGGCCCTCGCCGCTGTTCGGCCTCGTGTTCGGCGTCGGCATGCTGACCACGGCCTGGTGCCTGGCGGGGCTGTACATGCTGCAGCCGAACCAGGCCGCGCTGTTGACGCTGTTCGGCAGCTACCGCGGCACCGACCGCGGCGACGGCTTGCGCTGGGCCAACCCGTTCTACGTGAAGCAGAAGATCTCGGTGCGCGCCCGCAACTTCAACAGCGAGCGGCTGAAGGTCAACGACAAGCGCGGCAACCCGATCGAGATCGCCGCGGCCATCGTCTGGAAGGTGGACGACACCGCGCAGGCGACCTTCGACGTCGACAACTACGAAGCTTATGTTCTGACGCAGGCCGAGTCGGCGATCCGCCACCTCGCGATGAGCTATGCCTACGACAACCTCGACGACCACGACCCGAACGCGCCGCACGAGCAGACGCTGCGCTCGAGCACCGACGTGGTCGCCGCCGCGCTGCGCGACGAGCTGCAGGCGCGATTCGCGCAGGCCGGCATCGTGGTCGTCGATGCGAAGCTGACGCACCTGGCCTACGCGCCGGAAATCGCCGGGACGATGCTGCGCCGCCAGCAGGCCGAGGCGGTGATCTCGGCGCGCCACAAGATCGTGCAAGGCGCCGTCGGCATGGTCGAGCTCGCGCTCAACGGGCTCGCCGAGCGCGGCCTGATCAGCCTCGACGACGAGCGCAAGGCCGCGATGGTCAGCAACCTGCTGGTCGTGCTGTGCTCGGACCACGACGCATCGCCGGTGGTCAACACGGGCACGCTGTACAACTGACGCCCAGACCTGCACGCCCGCATCACGATCGATGGCCAGCCCGGACAAGAAGGCCTTCCTGCTGCGCATCGACCCGGCCGTGTGGGCCGAGATCGAGCGGCTGGCCGCGGCCGAGCTGCGCAGCGTCAATGCGCAGGTCGAGTATCTGCTTCGGGATGCATTGCGAGCGCGCGGCCGCGGCCCGCGCAGCCCGGAGTCCCATCGCGCGGCCGAGCCGCCGCGCAAGCCGGCGCGCTCGTAGCCGCCGGTCACGGGCCAGCGTCCCTCGGCCGCTCGATCGACAGCACGGCGGCCGAGTCCCCCTGATCGGAGCGCAACAATGGTACACGCGTCGGCACCACGGGCCTATGCTGCAGTTTGTCACCGGCCCGACACGCCGGCGTGTACGCTCCGCTCATGCCGCACGCTCAGTCTCCCGCCCAGACGTCCGACCCGGCCAGTGCCGAACTGCACGGCAAGGTCGTCT
>DATEFR010000194.1:0-3814 GCA_035280545.1 Burkholderiaceae bacterium
CAGCGCACGCTGCACATCGTCGATCACCGCGAGCGCGGCCTCCTCGAGCGCGAAGCCTTCGTCGCCATGGGCCAGCAGCGCGCTCAACAGCGCCGCCACCCGGGGCGATGGCGGCAGGCTCGCGCGGTCGAAGCCCGCTGCCGAACTCGGCAGCGCCAGCGCGTCGATCGCGTCGTCCAGCGTCTCGCGCGACAGCGACAGCACGACGCAGTCGTCGCCGCTGCCGTCGCTCAGCTCGTGCGAGCAGATGTAGCCCTCGCCGGCGTTGCCCAGCATCAGCCAGCCGGGGCTCAGCACCGCGCGGCCGGCACGCGTGCGATAGCTCAGCGTGCCGCGCTCGATCAGCGTGACCGAGTACGCCTGGTGCTGCTCGTCGCAGCCGCGGTCGTGCCGCCCCGCCTGGCAGCGGCAGCGCATCAGACGCAGGCCGCCGGCGCGGCGCAGCGCGCGGTAGTCGCGCTCGGGCGTCGCGGTGTCGGGCAGGTCGATGGCCATGGCGTGCAGGCGGTTCGGCAGCAGGCGATGTTAGGCCGGCCGCGATGCCCGCGCCGGGGATCGGTCTTGCGGAGGTGCGGCGTCAGTTTTTGCCAAGTCGAACGCGCGGCCGCTCCCTACGCTATGCGGCATCCCATCACACCGACGAGCTCTGCCTATGACGACCGTATCACCGCGACAACAGCAGCAAGCCGAGGCGCTGCACCACCTGCACCACGGCGGCCGCGGACCGCTGGTTCTCGTGAACGCCTGGGACGCCGCGAGCGCGCGCCTGCTCGAACGCGCCGGCGCCGGCGCGATCGCGACGACCAGCGCCGGCATGGCCTGGTCGCTCGGTTATCCCGACGGCGAGCAGGTGCCGCGCGACGAGTTCGTCGCGGCCTGCGCACGCATAGCCCGGGTCGTCGGCGACGCGGTGCCGGTCAGCGTCGACATCGAACGCGGCTTCGGCCGCGGCGTTGGTCACGACATCGACGAGGTCTGCGCGCTGGTGCGCACGCTGATCGAGCTGGGCGTCGTCGGCATCAACATCGAAGACGGCATCGAGCCCGAGACGCGCCGCCTGCGACCGCCGGACGTCTTGTGCGAGCGCATCGCCGCGCTGCGCGCGCTGGCCACGCGGATGGGCTTGCGGCTCTTCATCAACGCGCGCACCGATGTGTACGTCGCGGCGGCTGACGACCCGGCCCGCCGCTACGACGAGGCGCTGCAGCGCGCGCAGGCGTATGCGCGTGCCGGCGCCGACGGCATCTTCGTGCCGGGGCTGGACAGACTCGACGACATCGCCCGCTTTGCGCAGGCGATCGAGGGCCTCCCGCTGAACGTCTATGCCGGCTACCCGGGCGTGCCGGGCGTCTCCGAGCTGGCCGCGGCGGGCGCGCGTCGCATCAGCCTGGGCTGCGGGCCGCTGCAGTCGGCGCTGGGCCTGCTGAGCCGCATCGCCGACGAAACCCACGCGCTGGGGCGCTACGACGCGATGACCCACGGCATGGCGTCGGCGAGCGAGCTGAACCGGCTGTTCGCGTAGCGCTGCGCGTCCTCCGTCGACACTCAGACGCGTTCGAGCACCGTCGCGATCCCCTGCCCGCCGCCGATGCACTGCGTCGCGAGCGCATAACGCCCGCGCTGGCGCGCGAGCAGCGCCGCGGCCTTGCCGGTGATGCGCGCACCGGTCGCGCCCAGCGGGTGGCCGATCGCGAGGGCACCACCGTCGAGGTTCACGGTCGCCGGGTTCAACCCGAGCTCGCGCAGGCAGGCCAGCGCCTGCGAGGCGAACGCTTCGTTGATCTCGACGATGTCGAGGTCGGCGACCGTCAGGCCGGCGCGTGCAAGGGCCTTGCGCGTTGCCGGGATCGGGCCGATGCCCATCACCGCCGGGTCGACGCCGACCGTCGCGAACGACCGGATGCGCGCCAGCGCCGGCAGCCGGTGCCGGGCCGCGAATTCGTCGCGGGTCACGAGCACCGCGGCCGCCCCGTCGGTCAGCGGCGACGCGGTGCCCGCGGTCACGACGCCGTCCGGCCGGAACGCCGGCTTCAGCGCGGCCAACGCGTCGCGGTTGGTCGTCGGGCGGATGCAGCCGTCGATCGCGAGCGACTCGCCGAGCTCGGTTGCGATCGGCACGATCTCGTCGCGCAACCGCCCCTGCTCGCGCGCCGCAGCGGCCTTGCGGTGCGATTCGACCGCGAGTTGCTCCTGGTCGGCACGGCTGACGTTCCAGCGCTGCGCGACGTTCTCGGCGGTCTCGCCCATCGAGATGTAAGTTGCGGTGTCGGCCGCGAGCGCGGGGTTCGGCGAGAAGTTGAAGCCGCCCTGCGGCACCATCGTCATCGATTCGACGCCGACGCACAGGAACGCATCGCCCACGCCGGCCTCGATCTGCGCCGCGGCGATGTGCACCGCCTGCATCGACGAGCCGCAGAAGCGGTTCACGGTCATGCCCGGCACCGCTTGCGGCAGCCCGGCCAGCAGCCCGACGATGCGGGCGAGGTTGTTGCCCTGCGCGGCCTCCGGGTAGGCGCAGCCGAGGATCACGTCCTCGAGCAGCGCCGGGTCGAGGTCGGTACGCGCGAGCAGGCCCTTGACGACCTGCGCGGCCAGCGTGTCGGGGCGCACGCCGGCGAGCGCGCCTTTCTTCGCGAAGTGGAAGGGCGAGCGGGCATAGGCGGAGATGACGGCTTTCATGGACGAGGCTCCTGCTGGATGCGTGTGACGAACTACCTATCGATCGGTAGGCCAAGTGGCGCTAGAAAAGGCACGACTCGGCGTGCCTGGACGAAGAATCGGCCGCAGCGGCGTTTCAATGCGTGTACAAGCCCTTCAGCGCCGACAGCGACGCTTCGAAATCGGCAACATTGCCGGTCATGCGCGCGGTGGTCAGCGCGCCCTGGCAGACGGCGAACACCGACGCCGCGGCATCGGCGAGCGACCCGCCGGTGCCCGGCGGCCGCAGCGCGCCCAATACACCGCTGAGCCAGACGATCTGCACGCCGCGCAGCTCGCGCACGGCCTGGCGCAGCGCGTCGTCGATGCAGTCCCACCCGGGTGCGAACGAGCCGCCGGGACACATCGCCTGGCCGGCGCGCAGCGCCCCGCGGTACATCTGCACGTAGGCGGCGAGCTGCTCCTGCGGCGTTCCGCGCAGCCCGGACGACCAGACCTCGAACGCGCGCTGCGCCTCGCGCAGCACCTCCAGCGCCAGCGCCTCCTTGGTCGGGAAGTGGTGGTACAGGCTCGCCTTGCGGATGCCGACCTGGTCGGCGATGTCCTGGAAGCTGAAGCCCAGGTACGAGCGGGTCTGGATCAGGTGGCGCGCGACCCGCAGGATCTGCGCCCGCGTTCCGGACTCGCGGGTGGGGATGTCGATGGTGGCCACCTACCTACTATAAGGTAGGGCATCGAGAGCCGCAACCGCCCGCTATTCCAGCCGCGGGCTGCCGGTGTCGGACACCACGATGCGCACCAGATCCGGCTCGATCACACCCGAGACCGCGAAGCGGGTCGCCGCGATGCCATGCCCGACCATGTAGTCGCGGGTGCTGCCGGCGCGCTCGGTCGCGAGCGTGATGCCCTTGCCGCGCTTGTCACCCGGCGCGACGACCAGCAGCCGCGAGCTCGCGCCGCGCTGGCTGCGCGCCAGGCGATCGAGCACCGCGGCCAGCGGCGGCTTGACGGTAGACGAACCCGCATCGAACGAATAGCGCAACGGCACCTCGACCCGCAGGCTGCCGTCGGCCTGCATCGTGAAGACCACCGGCGTGCCGTCGAACAGCGCCGCCAGGCGCTTCTGCTCGGCCGCGAGCGTAGGCTGCGGCGCGGG
>DATEFR010000195.1:0-5983 GCA_035280545.1 Burkholderiaceae bacterium
TGAAGATGATCAGGTCGGCCTCGTCGACATTGTTCGTCGGCTGGTAGCCCTCGGCGGCGCGCAGCACGTCGGCCATCTTGTCCGAGTCGTACTCGTTCATCTGGCAGCCGAAGGTCTTGATGTAGACCTTCTTGTGACCACCGTTCGACGCGGCGCTCATGGCTTGGTCCAGGTTTGCGTGGCCGGATCGAAAGTCCAGGTCTGCGCCTCCTGGAGTGTGGTCGGCCAGGGGCGGACTGCTGCTTCCTCGGCGCGCAGGACCCACACGTTGCTGATGAGGCCGCTGGTGTCTTCCAGCGTGTAGTTGACGAGCGGCCGCTGGCCATTCAGCACGCCCATCGTCTGCAGCATGTTGTTCTGGTCGCGAATGCGCGCGCCGGGCGCGAGGCGCGCGGCCTTGCCGTTGAGCGTGACGTCCGGCGGATCGCTCATCACGAGCGCGCCGCGCAGCGCGGTGGGCGGGAACGCCCGCTGCACCTGGGCAGCGGCCGGCGCAGCGATCAGCACCGTCGCGGCAAGCGCGGCGAGGGCACAGCGGTACATGGTGTTCATCCAGTGGCTGTTGTCGAGGAAGGAGGGTCCGGATTTTAACGGGCGTAGCATGCGCCTGGCGCGCGGCGTTCGCGCCCGGCCCACGACGGAAACGGAGACATCACCCATGTTCGGCATTGCAGACTACGGCGCGTTCGTGATCGCGGTGATCGTGTTCCTGATGATCCCCGGCCCCGGCAACCTCGCGCTGATCACGTCGACCGGCAAGGGCGGCGTGCGGGGCGGCTTGGCGGCGACGCTGGGCGTGATCGCCGGCGATCAGGTGCTGATGTGGCTCGCAGTGGCAGGCGTGGCGGCGCTGCTGGCCGCCTACCCGCCGGCGTTTCGAGCCGTGCAGTGGGCCGGTGCCGCGTATCTCGCGTGGCTGGGCGCCCGCATGTTGCTGACACGCGCCGGCGATGCGCCGGTGCTCGACATCAAGCCGCATCACTACTTCCGGCAGGCGACGCTGATCACCTTGCTGAACCCGAAGGCGATCGTGTTCTACATGGCGTTCTTCCCGCAATTCGTCGATCCGGGCCGGCATCCGACGCTCGCGACCTTCGGTGTGATGGCCGCGACGATCGCGGTGCTGACCTTCCTCTATGGCCTCGTCGTCACGCTGCTGACGCACCATTTGGCGGAGCGGCTGCGCGCGAGTCCGAAGCTGACCCGCGCGCTGCAGCGCGTCGCCGGCGTGTTCCTGATCGGGTTCGGCGTGAAGCTCGCGTTGAGCAAGTAACCCGCGACCGCGCCGGATGACTCAGGACCACTAGAATCGACGCCGCCATGGCCGATCCGACCGCTGCCGACGTCCGCTCCTTCATCGCGCAAGGGCTCGCGTGCGAGCATCTCGAGGTCGAAGGCGATGGCCGGCACTTCTTCGCGACCATCGTCTCGGCCGAATTCGCCGGGACGAGCCGCGTCGCGCGGCACCAGCGCGTCTACCGCGCACTGGGCGATAGAATGCGCGAGCAAATTCACGCGCTGTCCATGAAGACGCTCACGCCGGCCGAATGGGCCGTCTCCGACGAAGCCGCCACGATGGCCCGCGCTGACGCGCCGTCTTCCGCCCCGCATCGACACCATCGCTGAGCCCTCGCGGCGCTCGGCTCGGAGCAGCATCCCTCCCGGTCCCGTTCGCCCCGAGTTGTCGATCGCCTCGACAGGTCGGCCCGAACGGCATTCAACGTCTCTATCGTCACACCCCCAATGGACAAATTCCTGATTCGCGGCGGACGCCGTCTCCACGGCGAGGTCACGATCTCTGGCGCGAAGAACGCCGCGCTGCCGGAGCTGTGCGCCGCCCTGCTGAGCGCCGAGCCGGTGAGCCTGGCCAACGTGCCGGGCCTGCAGGATGTGCGCACGACCTTCAAGCTGCTGCGCAACATGGGCGTCGCCATCGACCAGGACGGCGGCCGTGTGACGCTGAACGCCGCCGATGTGACGTCGCTCGAGGCGCCGTACGACCTCGTGAAGACGATGCGCGCGTCCATCCTCGTGCTGGGCCCGCTGCTGGCGCGTTTCGGCGAGGCGCGCGTGTCGCTGCCCGGCGGCTGCGGCATCGGCTCGCGACCGGTGGACCAGCACATCAAGGGCTTGCAGGCGATGGGGGCGCAGATCGTCGTCGAGCACGGCTACATCGTGGCGAAGGCCGGTCGCCTCCAGGGCGCGAGCATCACGACGGACATGGTCACCGTGACCGGCACCGAGAACCTGCTGATGGCGGCGACGTTGGCCGAAGGCGAGACCATTCTCGAAAACGCCGCGCAGGAACCCGAGGTCACCGACCTCGCCGAGTTGCTGATCAAGATGGGCGCGAAGATCGAGGGGCATGGCACCAGCCGCATCCGCATTCAAGGCGTAGCGCGGCTGCAGGGCGTGGCGCCGGCGCAGGCCCATCGCGTCGTGCCCGACCGTATCGAAGCCGGCACCTTCCTGTGCGCGGCCGCGGCGACCGGTGGCGATGTGACCTTGCGCGATGCACGCGCCGAGCACCTGGGCGCGGTGCTGGACAAGTTGCGCGAGGCGGGTGTCGAACTCGAGAGCGGTACCGACTGGATCCGAGTTCGCGCGAACAGCGGCCGGCGCCTGCGCGCGGTGAGCTATCGCACCAGCGAGTACCCGGCGTTTCCGACCGACATGCAGGCGCAGTTCATGTTGCTGGACTGCATTGCCGAGGGCACGGCCGAGATTACCGAGACGATCTTCGAGAACCGCTTGATGCACGTCAACGAGCTGATGCGGCTGGGCGCGAAGATCGACGTGGTCGGCCATACCGCGGTGGTGGTGCATGGCGTCGAGAAGCTGTCCGGCGCCGCCGTGATGGCAACCGACCTGCGCGCCTCGGCCAGCCTCGTGATCGCCGGGCTGGTGGCCGACGGCGAGACGATCGTCGACCGCATCTACCACCTCGATCGCGGCTACGACGAGATGGAGAAGAAGCTGCGCGCGCTCGGGGCGAACATCGAGCGGATCCGATGATGATCACGTTCGCGCTGCCCAAGGGCCGCATCTTCGACGAGATCCTGCCGCTGCTGAAGGCGGCCGGCGTCGAGGTCGCCGAGGACCCGGAGAAGAGCCGCAAGCTGATCATCGCGACGAGCCGCGCCGACCTGCGGCTGGTGCTGGTGCGTGCCTCCGACGTGCCGACCTACGTGCAGCACGGCGGTGCCGACCTGGGCGTCGTCGGCAAGGACACGCTGCTCGAGCACGGCGGCGACGGCTTGTACCAGCCGCTGGACCTGCGCATCGCGAAGTGCCGCATGAGCGTCGCCGTGCGTGCCGACTTCGACTATGCCGAGGCGGTGAAGCAGGGCTCGCGCATCCGCGTCGCGACCAAGTACACGCAGATCGCGCGCGACCACTTCGCGAACAAGGGTGTGCACGTGGACCTCATCAAGCTGTACGGCTCGATGGAGCTGGCGCCGCTGACGGGGCTGGCCGATGCGATCGTCGACCTGGTGTCGACCGGCAGCACGTTGCGCGCGAACCATCTGGTCGAGGTGGAGGAGATCATGCCGATCTCGTCGCGGCTGATCGTCAATCAGGCGGCGCTGAAGCTCAAGCGCGAGGCGGTCCGCGGGCTGATCGATGCGTTTGCGGCGGCCGTGGGAGAGCCGGCATGAGCGGCGCGACGGCACCGGTGGTGATCCGCGAGCTGTCGACGGCAGACCCCGACTTCGACACGGCCTTCCAAGGCGCGCTGCACTGGTCGGCCGAGACCGATCAGGCGATCGAGGAACGCGTGGCCGCGATCGTCGCCGACGTGCGTGCGCGCGGCGATATCGCGGTGCTCGAGTACACGCAGCGCTTCGATGGGCTGGCGGCAACGTCGGTCGCGGGGCTGGAGATCGGACGAGACGAACTTCAGGCTGCGCTCGCCGCGATCAGGCCTGCCCAGCGCGCCGCGCTCGAGGCCGCGGCGCAGCGGGTGCGCCACTACCACGAGCGCCAGCTCGACGCGTGCGGGCGTTCGTGGAGCTACGAGGATGCCGACGGCACGCGGCTCGGCCAGAAGGTGACGCCGCTGGATCGGGTCGGCATCTACGTGCCGGGCGGCAAGGCGGCGTATCCGTCCAGCGTGCTGATGAATGCGCTGCCGGCCAAGGTGGCCGGCGTCGGCGAGATCGTGATGGTCGTGCCCACGCCGAACGGCGCCCGCAACGACATGGTGCTGGCCGCCGCGGCAATCGCCGGCGTCGACCGCGCGTTCACGATCGGCGGCGCGCAGGCGGTTGCCGCGCTGGCCTACGGCACCGCGACGATACCCGCGGTCCACAAGATCACCGGTCCGGGCAACGCCTATGTCGCGAGCGCGAAGCGGCGGGTGTTCGGGCAGGTCGGCATCGACATGATCGCCGGCCCCAGCGAGATCCTCGTGCTGGCCGACGGCAGTACGCCGGCCGACTGGGTCGCGATGGATCTGTTCAGCCAGGCCGAGCACGACGAGCTCGCGCAAAGCATCCTGCTGTGCCCGGACGCGGGCTACATCGCCGCGGTCCGCGCCGCGATCGAGCGGCTGCTGCCGGGCATGCCGCGTGCCGTGGTGATCCGCGCGTCGCTCGAAGGGCGCGGCGCACTGATCCGCACGCGCAGCATGGAAGAGGCCTGCGCGATCAGCAACCGGATCGCGCCCGAGCACCTGGAGATCAGCTCGCGCGATCCGCGGCGCTGGGAGCCCTTGCTCAAGCACGCCGGCGCGATCTTCCTGGGTGCGTACACGAGCGAGAGCCTGGGCGACTACTGCGCCGGGCCGAACCATGTGCTGCCGACATCGGGGACCGCACGGTTCTCGTCGCCGCTGGGTGTCTACGACTTTCAGAAGCGCTCGAGCCTGATCGAAGTCAGCGAAGCCGGCGCTCACACTTTGGGGCCGATTGCAGCAGAGCTGGCTTATGGCGAAGGCCTGCAGGCCCATGCCCAGGCGGCGGAGATGCGGCTCAAGCGTTGACACGAAGTTCGTGAAACACGAGAATAGTGGAACACGAAGTTCGTGTTAATGCCGGCAAGACGAGCGATGAAAAACGTGACCGTGACGATGGAAGACAGCGTGGCCGACTGGGCCCGCCTCGAAGCGGCGCGCCGGAACACCAGCGTCTCGCGGCTGATCGGCGAGATGCTGGCCGAAAAGATGCGCCATGACGATGCGTACGAGCGAGCGATGCAGGACTGGCTGCAGCGCGACGTCACCTACCGATCCGACGGCAGCCCCTACCTGACGCGCGACGAAATCTATGCCGAGCGGCTCGATCGTTTTCGTTGACACCAACGTCCTGCTGTATGCCGAGGACACGGCGCACGCGGCCAAGCACAAGGCCGCACGCGACTGGCTGCGTGCGTTGTGGCTGCGGCGCATCGGGCGCATGAGCGTGCAGGTGCTCAACGAGTTCTATGTCAATGCGACGCGCAAGCTGAAACCGGCGATGCCAGCCGGCGATGCGCGGGCCGAGGTGCGCCGCTACCAGCGCTGGCAGCCATGGCTGAACGATCACGCGACGGTCGAGGCGGCGTGGGCCGTGGAGAGCCGCTTTCGTTTGAGTTACTGGGACGCCTTGATGGTCGCCGCGGCACAACAGCAAGGCTGCACGATGCTGCTGACCGAAGACCTGCCGCACGATCAGCAGATCGACAGCCTGCGCATCGTCAATCCGTTCCTGACGGGCCCCGAGATACTCGACCGCGTCGCCGACGCGAAAACGCCATGACCCAGACCTTGCAGCAACGAATGACTTCGACGATCCGCCAGGACGTGCAGTCCATGCACGCCTACGCGATCCAGAACAGTGCGGGACTGGTCAAGCTCGACGCGATGGAGAACCCGTTCCGCCTGCCGGAGCCCTTGCAGCGCGAGCTCGGCGAGCGGCTCGGTCGCGTCGCGATCAACCGCTACCCGGTGGGCTGCGTGGCCGACGTGATCGCCGCGCTGTCCCGCTACATTGGGCTGCCGGCG
>DATEFR010000196.1:0-3880 GCA_035280545.1 Burkholderiaceae bacterium
GGCCGTGTGACGGAATCATCGGCGCTGTCGCGTCGGGGCACCATCCATCCGATGGGGGACAAATTAGTTCACATTGTCTAGAACCCACCCCCCAGAGGAGTGGGCCTTCGCACACATCCGCTCAACCCGTCGCGCCAGGGCTCGCGGCCAAGGCCTGCTGCACCTCGGCGAGCGTGGGCGGATCGGCGCCTTCGCGGGTGCAATTCAAGGCCGCCGCAGTCGCAGCAAAGCGCATCGCCAGATGCCACGGCGCCTCGGGCAACTCGGCCAACTGCCGGTTGTTGGCGACACCGGCGTCGAGCAGCGACGAGGCCAGGCCGGCGGTGAACGTGTCGCCCGCACCTATCGTGTCGGCAACCGTGACGCGAGGCGCCGTCACCTCGATCGGGGCACGATTGCGGCGATACAGCACCGCGCCCTTCGCGCCTAGCGTGACCACGACCGCGCTCGGCCCCGACTGCAACCAACGCGCCGCGGCATCCGCCAACCCGACGCCCGGGGCGAGCAGCGCGGCATCCTCGTCGCTGAGCTTGAGCAGGTGCGTCGAGCCCAGCCAGCGCTCGAAGCGCATGCGGTAGGCCTGGAGATCGGGGATCAGGCTCGGTCGGACGTTCGGATCCAGCACGATCAGGCGGCGCTCGGCGCTGGCCGCGACCAGCTCGGTGATGCGCCCGGCGGCCGGTTCCTGCAGCAGGCTGATGCCGCCGTACTGCAGCAGGCGGCACTCGTCGGGCAGCGCCGGCAGCGTCGCGGGGGACCAGGTGCCGTCGGCACTGCCGCGGGTGAAGAACGCGTAGCGGTTGGTCTGCGGCGTGCGCTCAACGAACGCGAGCGTCGACGGCGCATCGCTGCGGGTCACGAAGTGCGTGTCGATCCCGCTCTCCTGCATGAAGCGGTGCAACTGGTCACCGAACAAGTCGGTGGAGAGCTGCGTGATGAAGCCGCACGGATGCCCCATGCGCACGTACGCGACCGCGCTGTTCAGCGGGCCGCCGCCCACGTGCCCCTGGAACGCGAGCGGACCCGTGCTCGCCATGTCGATCAGCGCCTCGCCGGCTACGGCCACCTGCATCGCGTCGTCTCTCCCTCGGAAATGTCGGTCGGTGATTGTCGCGCGGTCCTGCCGCGTCAGCCGCCGCGCTCAGCCGCGCACGCCGAAGCGCGCCTCGCCCTGGCGGCGGAACTCCTTCGGCGTCATGCCCTTGATCTCGAGGAAGCGCCGGTTGAAGTTCGCAACGTTATTGAAGCCGCAGTCGTAGCAGACGTTGCTGATGTAGCGGTCGGTCTCCATCAGCAGCTGGCAGGCGCGCGAGATGCGCAGCCGGTTCACGAAGTCGGTGAAGGTGTTGCCGGTGGCGCGGCGGAAGTAGCGCGAGAACTGGCTCTCGCTCATGCCGACGCGCTGGCTCAGCTCGGCCATCGAGAACGACTCGGTGACGTGCGTGGTGATGTAGTCGACGATGGCGCTGATCTGCGCGAGCGACGCATCGTCCTCGAAGCTCTGCAGCGGCATGCTGGACAGCAGCCGATAGTCGGCGCACTCGGCCAGCTCGCCGAGGAACTTCAGGAACTCGGTAAAGCGCTGCAGCCCGTGCAGGCTCTTGATGCGCGCGAAGTAGCCCTGCGCGCGCTCGGTCATCCCGAAGAACTCGATGCCCAGCCGCGCCCGCTCGAGCAGCGGCAGCACGTCGCGCAGGTCGGCGATCAGTTCGGCGGCGCGGCGCAGCGGCTCGTCGGCGAACTGCACCACCACGTCGCGCTGCGCGACGCCTTCGGGCGCGACGTCGGTCGAGATCCAGTTGTGCGGCAGGCGCGGCCCGGTCAGCACGAGGTGACCCGGTTCGAAGTGGCCGATGTAGTCGCCGACGAAGACCTTGCCGTGGGTCTGCACGATCAGGTGCAGCTCGTATTCCTCGTGGTAGTGCCAGCGCACCAGCGGGTTCGGGAAACCGTGTTCGAGGCAGCGCACATAGCCGTACGAGCCTTCGGGCTCGTAGCCGAGCTTGGAGTCGCGCGAGAACTCGTGCTCGAGCTCGGGCGTGCGGGATCGTTTCGGCTTCGTCAGGCTGCCCATCACATTCACCACATTCACCATCATCAACTCATCACGTTACCGCCATTCAGAAATTTCAGCACCTCGCGGTGCGCATCCTGGATCGCGGCGATCAACCGCGTGTCGCCGGCCAACGGGCCCCACAGGATAGGATCGCGGCAGAACGCACCCAGCGGATCGGCGCCCGTGTAGATCGCATGCGCCGCGGCTGCGTCCATCCCTTGGTCCTGATACTCGTACGGCAGCTCGCCGCGATGCCAGCGGCCGAGGAATTCGAAGAACAGCGCCGGCAGCTTCGCGACCTTCGCGATCGACGCGCCGCGCGCCAGGCACTCGCGAAACGTCGGCCCCAGGAAGCCCGGGATCTTCGCAAAGCCATCGGCCGCGACACGCTGGTTCGTATCGCGCAGGTACGGGTTGCTGAAGCGGTCCAGCACCACGTCGCGATACGCGGCGAGGTCCAGCGGATACGGCTTCGCGGAGGCTTCGAGCGATGGGATCACATCGTCGGTCACGTAGTCGAACGCCATCTGCCGAATCGCCGCGTTCGCGACGCCTTCGTGGATGTAGCCCAGCCCGATCAGCGTGCCGGCCCACGCGAAGCAGCTGTGGCTCGCGTTCAGGATGCGAATCTTCGCCTCCTCGTACGGCAGCACCGACTCGACCATCTCGACGCCCACCTTCTGCCAGGCCGGGCGGCCATTGATGAAGTGATCCTCGATCACCCACTGGATGAAGCGCTCGCCCATCACCGGCGCGGCATCGGCCACGCCGGTTGCCGTCTGCACGCGCTGCGCGACCTCGGGCAGCGGCCGCGGCGTGATGCGGTCGACCATGTCGTTCGGCGTGCTGGTGCTGGCCTGCACCCACGCGAGCAGCGACGCGTCGCCGCGCCGCCCGAGGAAGTCGATGAAGCCGGCGCGAAAGCGCTCGCCGTTGCTGCGCAGGTTGTCGCAATTCAGCAGCGTGACCGGACCGCTGCGGCGCTTCTTGCGTTCGTTCAGGATTGCCGCGAGCGCGCCGTAGATCGTGCTGCGGGTCGTGCCCGCAAGATCGCTCGCGAGCTCCGGGTAGCCGGCCTCCAGCCTGTTGTGGCTGTCGAGGTAGTAGCCCGCCTCGGTCACCGTGAACGAGATGATGCGGGTCGCGGCATCGGCGCCGACCTCGATCAGCCCGGCCAGCGACGGCTCGTACGACACGACCCGCTTGATCGAACGGATGCGTTCATAGTGCCGCTCGCCCGACGGCGCGACGGTTTCGAGCGTGTACTCGCCGTTCTGCCGCTGCAGCGCGGCGACCGTGTCGGCCATGTCGGGCCGCAGGTTGCCGGCGACGATGACCCAGCCGTCGTCCTGCCCTTGCTCGATGAGTCGGTGCAGGTAGACCGCTTGGTGCGCCCGATGGAACGAGCCCAGGCCCAGGTGCAGGATGACGTTTGTCGGATTCATGGAGGTCGGTCAAGCGGCCTGCTGCAGTTCGCGCAGTGCCCGCCCTTGCTTGTCGAAATACAGCAGCGCGTCGCGGTCGATCTCAATACCGACCGGATCGCCGAGCTTCAGGCCCGTGCGCTCGCCTTGGCGCGCGATCAGGTGCACGTCGCTCGCGACCTTCACGTGGATCAGCGTGTCCGAACCCAACGCCTCGACCAGCTCGACGCTGCCCGGGATGCTGCCGCTGCCGTTGCCGAGGACCCGCACGTACTCGGGCCGCACGCCGACCGAGCCGTCGGACGGCAGCCGCGAACCGGCGATGCGCGTCAGCGCCGGCAGCACCGTGGCCGACACGACGTTCATCTGCGGCGTGCCGATGAACTGCGCGACGAACTGG
>DATEFR010000197.1:0-14211 GCA_035280545.1 Burkholderiaceae bacterium
CGGCGTGCGGGCCAGCCTGGTGTTCCCGGCGCAGGCGCAGGCGCCGGCTAACGGCTGACGGCTGACGCCCGACTGGTCGCCGTTCATGGCCGAGCGCTCGCGCCGAAGCTGAAATCGTCGAAAGCCGTCACGCTGTCGGCCTTGGTCCAGACACCCACCGCACCCGCGCCGGCGATGTGCTTGTCATCGAGCTCGATCGCCGCCTGGCCGTCCAGCAGCACGCGGATGTGCGTTCCGCCGAACTCGACGCGCAGCACGTGCCACGCCTGCGCCGCGACCGGCGCATCGACGTACTTCAGCGTCTTGCGGGTGCCGCCTTCGGTGTAGTACAGCGAGACGTTGTTCTCGAGCGCGTTCGCGCGCGCGACGTAGTAGTGGTTGCCGTCCTTCCAGCGCCAGACCAGGCCGCCGGCCTGATCCTCGCGTCCGCGGATCGGTTTGAACTTCACTTCGACGAAGCCGTCGACGATGGCGGTGCCAGTGCGCACGCACCACGGGAAGGTGCCCGAGCCCGATTGCAGCAGCAGGTTTGGCGGACTGGGCGCACCCGGATCGGCCTCGACCGTCCAACGCGGCGTGCCGCGTCCGGTGACGCCACAGGTCCAGCCCGCCGGTGGTGCACCGGTCGGATCCTGATCGAAGCTCGACGTCTGCGCCGCCGAGACGCTGGCGGCCAACAGGGTCGATGCCATCGTGATCGTGGTCTTCATGTGCTGCTCCTGGTCGCACTCGCGGCTGCGAGCCGCGCGCTCACCCGCTCCCAGTTGATGTTCTGGAAGAACGCGTCGATGTACTTCGCTGCGGCCGCGCCGTAGTCCATCTGGTAGGCGTGCTCGTACATGTCCATCACGAGGACGGGCAGCGTCGCCGCCGGCGCATGCGCGTGATCGGCCATCCAGTAGTTCTCGAGCTGGCGCGTGTGCTGGTTGAAGCCCAGCACGACCCAGCCCGAGCCGCCGCCGAGGCCGGCGCCGATGCGGCGGAACTCGGTCTCCCACGTGTCGTAGCTGCCGAAGGCTTGCGCGATGCCCTGGCGCTCGGGTGCGCCCGCCTGACCGTTGCCGCCGAGGTTGTCGAAGTAGGTCTCGTGCAGCACGACCGAACCGGTACGCACCAGGTGCTCGCGCTTCAGGTCGTTGTAGACGTAGGGTGGCAGGTCCTTGTCGCCCAGCGCCTGCGCCAGGCGCTTCTTGACCACGGTCAGCGCCTTGACTGCACCGCCGTAGTTGTTCTCCCAGTGCGAGCGGATCAGCCGTTCGGAGATGCCGCCGAGCTTGGCTGGATCGAACGGCAAGGGCTTCAACGCATCGCTGCCCTGGAACGCCGGGGCTGCAGATGCATCCTTGGCGACTTCGGCCGCCGAGGTCGCCGCTCCCGGCGTCAAGGCCAGCACGCCCGCGCTTGCCGCGGCCGCGGCGATGAAGTCACGACGTTCGGTGATGGGTTCGTTTGCCATGATGATGGGCTCCTTCTGGACGATCGGCAGCTCAGCGGGTCGTCAACGGTGCAGCACCAGACCCAGCAAGGCGGCCACGAGGACGATGATCGGTTCCGGGACCTTCTTGAAGCGCCACAGCACACCGATCGTGACGAGCGCCAACGCGGCCGTGACCCAGTCGGTGATCGAGCGTTGGCCGATCACGATCACGGCCCCCGCAATCGCGCCGATCGCCGCCGCGGTGACCCCGTCGACGAATGCGACGATGCCGGGCCGTTTGCCGTGCTTCTTGAAGTACGGCGCCGGCAGGATCGTGAAGAGATAACAAGGCACGAAGGTGCCCGCCGCTGCGACCACCGCACCCCAGAACCCGGCGACCAGGTAGCCGATGAAGCCGGTCGTGATGACCACCGGCCCGGGCGTGATCATCGCGACCGCGACGGCGTCGACGAACTGCCGATCGGTCAGCCAGCGGTACTCCTGCACCACGCCGCTGTACAGGAACGGCACGATCGCCAGGCCGCTGCCGAACACGAAGCTGCCGGCGTAGGCAAAGTACGCACCGATCTGGCCGAGCTTGTGCCAGTCGATCGCATCGATCGCGAAGAACGCGGCGAGCGGCGCCGTCACGCTGTTCACGGTGCCGCCGAACCACGACTTGGGCGGCGCGCGCAGCAGCCAGACCAGCACGCCGGCGCCGAGAAAGATCCAGACGGTCTCGGACTTCGTGATCACGGTCACCGCGCCGCTGACCAGGAAGATCGCCCACAGCAGCTTGTCGCGGCCGATGTTCTTGGTCGTCAGCTTGTAGGCACTCATCGCGATGATGCCGATCACCGCGGCGCCGACGCCGTAGAACACGGCCTGCATCCAGGCGATGCCGCCGTAAGCGGCATAGGCCGCGCCGATCGCGACGACCATCGCGAACGACGGCAGCACGAACGCCAGGCCGACCAGCGTCGCGCCGCGCACCCGGTGGTGCACGTAGCCGAGGTAGATCGCGAGCTGTGCCGCGAGCGGGCCCGGCATCAGCTGCGCGAGCGCCATGCCCTCCTTGTACTCGCTCTCCGAGATCCAATGCCGCCTCTCGACGAGGTCGCGGTACATGTAGCCGACGAGCGCCACCGGGCCGCCGAATCCCCAGGTGCCCAGCGCGAGCATGTAGCGCACCATCTGCCACAGCGAATAGTCGGGCGCGGATGCCGCGATCACGGAGCGGCCCTCGTCGTTCATCGTGTCGTTCATTTGTCGCTGGCGCGTTGCACCTCGCGCTGGAAGTGGGCGTAAAGCGAATCCAGCACGGTGCTCATCTCGGCGAGCAGTGCATCGTCATCCGTGAGGCGTTCGCGCGCACCGGCCATCACGGCTTCGAAGCCCTTGGCCTCGGGCACCGGTTCGCCGCCGACGTCCAGCGTGTGCACCATGCCGCCGAGGCGCACAAGCGCGGCGTCCTCCTCGAGGCCGAAGCTCGCGAGCAGCGTCTGGAACGTGACGCGTTCGCCGACATGGCTGAATGCGGCGCCGTCGAAATCGAAGCCCAGCGCCTTGCGCGGACAGTCGCCAGGCTTGGCCAGCCACTGGAAACGCGCATCGCGATCGATGAAGCGGCGGATCAGCCAGGCGCTGGCGACACGGTCGACCCACAGCCGGCGGCGCGTGGCCCACAGCCGGCCCTGGTACTCGGCGGCGCTCAGCCGGGGGATCTGCCCTTTGGTTTCGTGCGGCTCGTCGGGCGACAGCAGGCGCTCGAGCCGGTTGTTGAAGTCGGTCCAGGCGGCCCCGGCCTCGACGCTCGCCTCGTCGGGAAAGAAGTCGATGGCGCGCAACGCGTCGTGCTCGCGGCGCAGCTTCTTCTGCAGGCGCGTCAACTCTGCCGGGACCAGGCTCGCGAGTGTTCTCGCCGCCTCCTTCCACGACTTGACGAGCGCCGCGTAGTCTTCGCCGCGGTTGAACAGCGAGGGATAGGCCTGCGCATCGTCAGCCGTTGTCGGCGCCGTCCACATGACCCAGGCGCTGCCACCTTCGCGGACGCACTCATCGGCCAGTTCCTGCAGCGCAGCTTCGTGCTCGGAACTGGCTGGTAGCAGGTACGCCCCGTCGCGCAGCGCAGCGCAGCCCTGTGCTTTGAGCGCCCGCCAGATGCGCACGCGCGCCGTTGCGCCTTGCGTCGGCAACGAGAGGATCAACAGGAGCCACGAAGGCGACGACGGATGCATGTCATGAACAATACATCCTTGTAGAGTTCATTACAACAAATACGTCGAACACCGTCAGCCCGGTTGGCCGCGCTGGGCAAGCTCCAAGAAACTCGGCGCGGAGCACCCGCCTTCGCCCATCACGCAGTGCGCTGACGCCGGCGCGTGAGAGGGCCCGTGACGGAGCACCTCCAGCGACGTCCCGACCCGCAGGCGATCGTGGTGCTGTGCAGATTCGGCGAACTCATAACGCTGCGCCGCCGCTACGGGCACGCAGACCACGAGCACGCGAACGAAGAGGGCAAGTCTCATGGTTTTTCCAGTGGGGGGACAAGGTAGGCGCAGCGTATGAGGACCTTGCACGCGAGACATGGGAGAAGGCGCGCATCGATCACAGGAGGTTTGCCCTCCCCTGGCTCGCCGTGGACCTTGCGCGTTGTCCTACGCTATTTCACGTAAGAACAACCCCCGCCGCCGGATCGCGGGGTGTCGGCAGGCAGCCGATGGGCATGTCGATTGCAAACTCAGAGCCTAGTCCAGTGAAACAGAGGACAGCCATCCGCATTGACGCCAACAGGAGGTCCCATGCCATCGTCCTACGCCTACACGAGCGGCTCGACCAGGGTCCTGTGTGCCACCTTGCTGCTGGCCGATGGCAGGTATTGCGGCAACTTCGTGGCGATCACGACCGCCCCCGACGGCCATCGCGATGTCCACGAGCGCACGTGCAGCGGCTGGTATCACTCGATCGACGACGCGCTGACCTGCGCGCGAGCCATGGCAGAGGTCCTCTATCCGCCAACGCCCGTGCCGCAGGAGGACGACGCGGCGGCGGAGGGCCCGCCGCCCGTCACGCCTGCGATGTCTGGTCCGCGGTGATGCCGGCCTCTTACGTCGCGCGGCGGCGACGGGTCGTCACCATGCCGATCGCGCCCAGGCCCATCAGCATCAGCGCATACGACGAAGGCTCGGGGATCGCGGCGATCGCCCAGTTCGCGGCATGAAAGGGCTCGACCGTGTTGCCGAAGGCTGGGCTCAGGTTGACGAACGGCTGCAGCGGGGTGCCCGGACGAAACTGCTGAGACAGCCAGCCGGTCGTATCGAAGATGAACCCCTGCCCTTGAAAGCAGCCCTTGTCGGTCGTGAGGAAGCTGCACGTGCCGATGTCCATGAACGAACCGTCGAGCGAGATCGTCGGTTCGTGGGCCCCGCCAAACTGCCACTCGATGGCCGATGACACGAACGGCAACGACGGACCCGCCGTTCCATTGAAGGCCGTGAAGTCGATCGAGCTGACGACGATCGTGTTGTTGTCGCCCAGCAGGGTGCCCTCCAGACGGCCGCTCAAGACTCCGGTCGATGCCGTGTACGAAAAATCAAAGGTGGTTTGCGCTTGAGCGCCGCATGCAACACCTGCCAGAAGAAGCGCCGCCACCGTATGAGACACGGCGGAACCGATCGCTGCGACATTCGAACGATGAAGTGGCATGCTTTTCTACCTGATGAAGGGAGCTGAACAAGGGGCGAATTGAGCCTAGTCATTGTGGGGCCTTAGCCGTCAGGTCGAACAAAGACCCACCCCGGTATCCCTAGATCAAGGGGGCGGCCGGCTCCTCACCGTTCGGCCGGTGCCGTCTTCGGAGCCGAGGCAGGCGCCGCCGCTGGCGGCGGCTTCTTGCCGAGCGGAATCCGGATCTGCGGGATGACCGGTTTCCCCAAGCCGGTCTGCGTGCTCGGCTCCGACCCCGGCGGTGGCAGCGGTCGCGGCGCCGGCCGCGGCACCGGGGCCGACGCAGCACGGGGCGGCGACGATGCCGCGGCGCTTGCCGAATCCGTCGGCTGCGCAACCGTCGCGTTGCACAACACCAAGCCGATTGCCAGGAGAGCGACCCTGCTGCAGCGCGCAGCGGCCGGCTGTTGCAGGCGTCGAAGCTTTGCCACCATCTCGACCTCCTTGCCTACGCGCCGCACCGAACGCGGTGCGGGCATCGGCATGCTGCTCCCAACCCTGCCGCGCCGGTGCAGGCCCGCCGTGGCTCGGGTTGTAGGACGACACCGCGCGCGGCGCGCAGCCCCATCACTTCACCCGCTGCTTCTCCAGCTTGCGCGCCAGCGTCCGCCGGTGCATCCCCAGGCGCCGCGCCGTCTCCGAGATGTTGAAGCCGGTCTCGGCGAGCGTCTCGTGGATGCGCTCCCATTCGAGCGTCTTGATCGAGGTCGTGCGACCGGTGAGGCCGACCTCGGCGTCGCCCTCGGTGCGCTCGAATGCGGCCTCGATGTCGTCGGTGTTGGCGGGCTTGGCCAGGTAGTGCCGTGCGCCGAGCTTGATCGCCTCGACCGCGGTGGCGATGCTCGCGTAGCCGGTGAGCACGACGATCACCATCGCGGGATCGTGCGCGTGCAGGTGCTGCACGCAGGCGAGCCCGGAGCTGCCGCCGGCAAGCTTCAGGTCGACGACGGCGTAGCCGGGGTGCTGCGTCGCGAGCACGGCGCGCACGTCGTCGAGGTTGGTGGCGCGCAGCACCGCATAGCCGCGGCGCTCGAACGAGCGCGCGAGCGTGCGGCCGAAGGCATCGTCGTCCTCGACGATCAGGAGCTGGCGTTCAGCGTCCACGTTGCGATGCCTCTCCCGGTGTGCGCAGTGCCGCCATCGGCAGGCGGATGACCACCTCGGCACCCGCACCGTCCCGGTTGTGCGCCTCGATGTGCCCGCCGAGCGCCCGCGCGACGTTGACGCAGAGGAACAGTCCGAGGCCGCTGCCCGGCCGACCCTTGGTCGACTGGTACGGCTGACCCAGGCGCTCGAGCATGGCCCGCGAAAATCCGGGGCCTTCGTCGAGCACGTGCAGTTCGAGCGCGTCGTCGTCGCAGCGCGCATGCAGCGTGATCGGCGCATTCGGCGCGGCGTCGGCGGCGTTGTCGAGCACGTTGACGATCATCTGCTGCAACGCAGTGTCGGAGATCATCGGCAGGTCGGGCAGCTCGGCACGGTCGTAGTGCAGCTCCGGCGACGGGCGGCCGGTGCGCCAGCGCTGCACCACGCCGTCGAGGAACGCATGCAGCGTCGTGTGGGCCGGTGCCTCGCCGCGCGCCTCGCCGGCCGACTGCAGGATGCCGGCGACGATGTCCTTGCAGCGGTCGAGCTGGCGCTGCATCTCCTCGATCTCCTCGCGCAGCTCGGGTTCGCCGGCGAACGGCGCCATGCGCGACCAGTCGCCCAGGATCACCGACAGCGTCGCGAGCGGCGTGCCCAGCTCGTGCGCCGCGCCGGAGGCCAGCAGGCCCATGCGCACGATGTGCTCTTCCTCGGCGGCGCGTTGCCGCAGGTCGGCCAGCCGCGCATCGCGCTCGCGCAGGTTCGCGTTGATGCGGCCGATGTAGACCGCCAGCAGCCCCGCGTTCAGCAGAAAGCAGATCAGCAGCGCGCCCACGTACAGCGGCGGAAAGCGCTCGTCGGCCGTGGTCGCCGGCAGGTTCAGCGGGTGATGCCAGGTCGTCAGCACCAGGAAGCACACGCTGGTGATCGCGGCGACGGCCCATCGGTAGTGCGATCGCAGCAGCACCGTGGCCACCGCGATCTGCAGCAGATACAGGAAGACGAACGGATTGGTGATGCCGCCGGCGTAGTAGAGCTGGCCGGTCAGCACCGCGACGTCGACCAGCAGCGCGCCGAACAGCTCGCCATGCGCCACCGGCGCGGTCAGGCGCGCACGCAGCCAGGTCGCGACGTTGAACAGCGACAGCAGGCCGACCAGCACCAGCATCTGCGTGAGCGGCAGCGGCACTGCCAGCAGGTAGCGCACCGCGACGATGGTCGCGAGCTGGCCGGCGACGGCGAGCCAGCGCAGTTGCACGAGCTGCAGCAGATTGCGCCGCTCGGCGACACGCTCGGGCACCTGCCCGCCGTCGACGACCGCAGCCGCCGGCGCGTGGGCCGGTGCATGGGCCGCCGATGGGGTTTCCAGGATGGACACGCTACTGCTCAACACCTGCCTCGTGCTCCGACCCCGCATTGTCGCGCCGCGCATCGGCGACCGCGAACGCGGCGGCAGCAGCCGACCCGAGAGCCAGCACGAACCAGGTGATCGCGTACGACAGATGGTTGTTGCTGAAGCGCACGACCGTGAGCCCCGGGCGCGGCCACGCATCGGGCGCACGCGGGTCGGCCTCGGCATCGACGAAATACGGCGCCAGCGGCGCATTCGTGGTCCCGGCCGCGAGGCCGCGTGCGGCGCCTATCGCGGCCACGTCGCGCGAGGTCCAGCGCTCGGTTGCCGGATCGTTGGGCTGCAGGAACGCGCCGCCCGGCTCGCTGAAGCGCAGCAGGCCGGTGACCTCCACCTCGCCCTCGACCGGCGCGGCACGCGCGCTCTTCAGCATCTGCGGCGGAACGAAGCCGCGGTTGACGAGCACGATGCCGCCCTGCTCGGTTCGCAGCGGCGTGAGGATCCAGTGGCCGCTGCCCAGCGCCGTCAGCGCACGCACCGGCGTCGCGGCATCCGGCAGGAAGCGGCCGCGCAGGCGAACGCGCCGGTATTCATCGGCTTCGCGGGTCAGCGCGGCCCATTGCGCAGGGCCCGGCGCTTCGACCGGCGCCGCCTGCAGATGCGCCTCCACGCGCGCGATCAGCGATCGCTTCCACGCCAAGCGCTGCACCTGCCAGATGCCGAGCGCCGCGAACCCGACGCAGGCCGCCATCGCGGCGGCTACGAGCACCACCAGCGCGCGGCGACGGCGCGGCAGCGCGGTCACGGCATCGTGCGCATCTCGGCCGCGCTGGGCGCGGGCATCATGTTCGTGTCGAGGTGGAACATCACCCACACCGAGCCCGACAGCACGATCACCACCAGCGCGGCCGTGAACACCAGCGCCAGCATCGACCAGCCCCCCTCGTTCTTCGCGTTCAGGTGCAGGAAGTACACCATGTGCACGACCACCTGGACCGCGGCGAACGCGAGGATCACGAAGGCGGTGATGCGCGGCGTCGGCAGCACCTGTCCCATCACGAGCCAGAACGGAATCGCGGTCAGCACGACCGCCAGCACGAAGCCCACCGCGTAGTCCTTGACGCTGAAGTGGATGCCGTGGTCGTCGCCGTGGTGCGCGTCGTGCGCGTCGTGCGCGGGATGCTCGTGGTGATGTGCGCTCATGCCAGCACTCCCATCAGATAGACGAAGGTGAACACGCCGATCCAGACCACGTCGAGGAAGTGCCAGAACATCGACAGGCACAGCAGCCTGCGCTTGTTCTCGGGGATCAGGCCCCGCTTGCCGACCTGCACCATCAGCGTGACCAGCCAGAGCGTACCGAACGCGACGTGCAGCCCGTGCGTGCCCACCAGCGTGAAGAACGACGACAGGAACGCGCTGCGCTGCGGCCCGGCGCCTTCGTGGATCAGGTGCGCGAACTCCTTGAGCTCCAGGCTCAGGAAGCCCAAGCCCAGCAGGCCCGTGATGCCCAGCCAGGTCAGCACGCCGCGGGTGTGGCCGCGCTGCATCGCGACCATCGCGAAGCCGTAGGTGATCGACGACAGCAGCAGCAGCGCCGTGTTCGTCGCGACCAGCGGCAGGTCGAACAGGTCGGCGCCCGACGGTCCGGCCGCATAGCGGTGCCCGAGCACCGCGTGCGTTGCGAACAGCACTGCGAACAGCAGGCAGTCGCTCATCAGGTACAGCCAGAAGCCCAGCAGCGTGCTGGACGGCGGATGGTGATCGCCGTTGTCGTAGAAGACCGGCGCCGCTCCGGTGGCGCTGACGGGTTGAGGGTTCAGCATGGCAGATGGCTCCCGATCAAGCGGCGCTCGCGAGCAGCTGCGTGCGCGCATGCTCGCTGCGGGCGACCGTCTCGGCGGCGATGTGGTAGTCGCGACGGTAGTTGAACGTGTGGACGATGGCCGCCGCGATCGTCGCGGCGAACGCGACGCCGACGATCAGCCACATGTGCCAGATCAGTGCGAAGCCGCACAGCGTGGCAAGCCCGGCGATCACGACGCCGGCCGCGGTGTTCTTCGGCATGTGGATCGCCTTGAAGCCGCCGGTCGGGCGCTGGTGGCCGCGCTTCTTCATGTCGTGCCAGGCATCGTTGTCGTGCACGACAGGCGTGAACGCGAAGTTGTAGTCGGGCGGCGGCGAGGCGGTGGCCCACTCGAGCGTACGGCCGTTCCACGGGTCGCCGGTAACGTCGCGCAGCGCGGCGCGGTTGCGCCAGCTCACGGCGAGCTGCACCAGGAAGGCTCCGATGCCCACCGCAATCAGCACCGCGCCCAGCGCGGCGATCTGGAACCAGATCTGCAGCGACGGATCGTCGAAGTGGCTCATGCGGCGCGTCACCCCCATCAGGCCGAGGACGTACAGCGGCGTGAACGCGACCCAGAAGCCGACCAGCCAGAACCAGAAGCACACCTTGCCCCAGAACTCGTCGAGCTTGTAGCCGAAGGCCTTGGGGAACCAGTAGTTGATGCCGGCGAACAGCCCGAACAGCACGCCGCCGATGATCACGTTGTGGAAGTGCGCGATCAGGAACAGGCTGTTGTGCAGCACGAAGTCCGCGGGCGGCACCGCGAGCAGCACGCCGGTCATGCCGCCGATCACGAAGGTGACCATGAAGCCCACGGTCCACAGCATCGGCACGTCGAAGCGGATGCGGCCGCGGTACATCGTGAAGAGCCAGTTGAAGATCTTCGCGCCGGTCGGGATCGAGATGATCATCGTCGTGATCCCGAAGAACGAGTTGACGCTGGCGCCCGAGCCCATCGTGAAGAAGTGGTGCAGCCACACGAGGTACGACAGGATCGTGATCACGACCGTCGCGTAGACCATGGACGCGTAGCCGAACAGCCGCTTGCCGCTGAAGGTCGAGACCACCTCGGAGAACACGCCGAACACCGGCAGCACCAGGATGTAGACCTCGGGGTGGCCCCAGATCCAGATCAGGTTCACGTACAGCATCGGGTTGTCGCCGAGGTCGTTCGTGAAGAAGTTCGTGCCGAGATAGCGGTCGGCCGAGAGCAGCGCGAGCGTCGCGGCGAGCACCGGGAAGGTCGCGACGATCAGCACGTTGGTGCACAGCGCGGTCCACGTGAAGACCGGCATCTTCATCATCGTCATGCCGGGCGCGCGCATCTTGACGATGGTGGCGATCAGGTTGATGCCCGACAGCGTGGTGCCTATGCCGGCGATCTGCAGCGACCACAGGTAGTAGTCCACCCCGACATCGGGGCTGGCCAGGATGCCCGACAACGGCGGATACGCGAGCCAGCCGGTGCGCGCGAACTCGCCGACGAACAGCGACATCATCAGCAGCACCGCCCCGCCCACCGTCATCCAGAAGCTGAAGTTGTTCAGGAACGGGAACGCGACGTCGCGCGCGCCGATCTGCAGCGGCACCACGTAGTTCATCAGCCCGGTGACCAGCGGCATCGCGACGAAGAAGATCATGATCACGCCGTGCGCCGTGAAGATCTGGTCGTAGTGGTGCGGCGGCAGGAAGCCCGCCGCATCGCCGAACGCCACCGCCTGCTGCAGCCGCATCATCAGCGCGTCGGCGAAGCCGCGCAGCAGCATCACGACACCCAGCACCATGTACATGATGCCGATCTTCTTGTGGTCGATGCTGGTGATCCAGTCGCGCCACAGCGGGCCCCAGGCGCGCAGCCTGGTGAGCAGCGCCAGCAGCACCAGGCCGCCGAGCGCGACGCCGGCGAAGGTGGCGACGAGGATGGGCTCGTGGTACGGGATCGCCTCCCAGCTCAGGCGGCCGAAAAGCAGCGAAGAAGTGTTGTGGGCGTCGGAAGTCATGGAGTCACACGCGTGGCCAGCAGGCCTTCGGGGTCGGCCGGGGTGCACTGGGCCGCGACGACGGTGCGCTCGGCGCCGCGCCAACTCTGGCGCGTCACGCCGGAGAGTCCGGCCTTGCCGGCGCCGCCGGCCGCGTCGATCGCCATCATCTGGTGCTGGCACATCTGGCCGGGCTGCACGCAGCGATTGACGATCGCGTCGTACAGCGACCCGTCGATGCGCGCGTAGCGGCGCACCGGCTCGCGTTCGCTGGGCTGCTCGAGCGTGCGATACGCGCTGCGGTCGAGCGCGGTGCCGCCGTCGCGGTTGCGGGCCACCCAGCGTGCGAAGTCGTCGCTGTCCAGGCCGAGGAACGCGAAGCGCATGTTGGAGAAGCCGGCACCGCTGTAGTTGGCCGAGAAGCCCTCGTACGTGCCGGCGCGGTTGATCACCGCGTGCAGCTTGGTCTCCATGCCCGGCATCGCATACACCTGGCCGGCCAGCGCGGGCACGTAGAACGAGTTCATCACGGTCGACGAGGTGATGCGGAACTCGATCGGGCGGTCGACCGGCGCGGCCAGCTCGTTGACCGTCGCGATGCCCTGCTCCGGGTAGACGAACAGCCACTTCCAGTCGAGCGCGACCACCTGCACGACCAGCGGCTTCACATCCGACGGCACGCGCCGCTGTGCGTCGATGCGGGCCAGTTTGCGATAGGGGTCGAGCTTGTGGGTGCTGATCCAGGTCATCGCGCCGAGCGCGATGATGATCAGGAGCGGCGCGCCCCAGATCACCAGCTCCAGGCGGGTCGAATGGTCCCAGTCCGGCAGGTAGGTCGCCGACGTGTGCGAGGCGCGGTAGCGCCACGCGAAGAACAGCGTCAGCGCGATCACCGGCACGATGATGATGAGCATCAGCAGCGTCGAGCTGACCAGCAGGTCGGCCTGCTGCACGGCGACGTCGCCGTGCGGCTTCAGGACGATGCTGTCGCAGCCGGCGAGCAGCAGCGCGAGGGGCGACGCAGCCAGTGCGCGGCGCGGGAAGGTTCGGGCGATCGGAGCGGTGCGATCCATCGGGGCGATTCAGGGGAGCACCGGCATCCGAGCCGGTGCGACGCGCCGCAATGTATAGGGGTCGATACGGATAGACGATTGGACATTTTGTCCCACCCGCGCCGCACCCCACACGTCACGTGGCACCATTCGGTCCGTCGGAAAATCCGTCCCGCCTGCCCATGTCTTCTTCGCCCATCGTGCTGAACGCCGCCAAACCCTCCGACGACGATGCCAGCGTCGCGCCGGGCGACATCGCAGTCGGCGTCGTCGTGGGCCGCGCCTCCGAATACTTCGACTTCTTCGTCTACGGCATCGCCTCGGTGCTGGTGTTCCCGACGGTGTTCTTCCCGTTCGCCGACCGGTTGACCGGCACGCTCTACGCGTTCGTGCTGTTCGCGTTCGCGTTCGTCGTGCGGCCGGTCGGCACGCTGATCGGCATGGCGATCCAACGCCGCTTCGGCCGCAGCACCAAGCTCACCGTCGCGCTGTTCCTGCTCGGCAGCTCCACCGTCGGCATGGCGCTGCTGCCCGGCTACGACACCTGGGGAGACGCGGCGATCGTCGCGCTCGCGCTGTGCCGCGCCGGCCAGGGCCTGGCACTCGGCGGCTCGTGGGACGGCCTGCCGTCGCTGCTCGCGATGAACGCGCCGCAGCACCGTCGCGGCTGGTATGCGATGCTGGGGCAGCTCGGCGCGCCGCTGGGCTTCGTCGTCGCCTGCGGGCTGTTTGCGTACCTGTGGGGCAACCTGTCGCCCGAGGACTTCATCGGCTGGGGCTGGCGCTATCCGTTCTACGCCGCGTTCGCGATCAACGTCGTGGCGCTGTTCGCGCGGCTGCGGCTGGTCGTCACGCACGAGTACGAGCGTGAGCTCGAAGCGCGCGAGCTCGAGCCCTGCGACGTCGTCGAGCTGGCGCGCGAGCAAGGCGGCAATGTCGTGATCGGCGCCTTCGCCGCGCTCGCCAGCTATGCGCTGTTCCACCTCGTCACGGTGTTCCCGCTGTCGTGGATCATCCTCTACTCGCACCACGCGGTGGGCGACTTCATGGCGGTCGAGATCGTCGGCGCGCTGCTCGCGGCGGTCGCGATGCTGGCGTCCGGGCTGTTGGCCGACCGCATCGGGCGTCGCAGCATGCTGGGCGGCGTCGCCGTGCTGATCGGCGTGTTCAGCCTGGTCACGCCGCTGCTGCTGGGGGGCGACACGCTGGGGCAGGACGTGTTCATCCTGCTCGGCTTCGTGCTGCTCGGGCTGTCGTACGGCCAGGCCGCGGGCTCGGTCACGTCGAACTTCCAGCGCCGCTTCCGCTACACCGGTGCGGCGCTGACCGCCGACCTCGCATGGCTGGTCGGCGCGGCGTTCGCACCGCTGGTCGCGCTGGGCCTGTCGGCGCGCTTCGGGCTCGTGTCGGTCAGCCTGTACCTGCTGTCGGGCGCCGCCTGCACGCTGCTCGCACTGCGCGCGAATCGGCTGCTGTCGCTGCGCGACTGACGACCCGCCGCTCGAGGCGCGCGCCTACCGCCCGAGCTGCGCGAGCGCGGCCTGCAGGCCGGCCACGCCGCCGACCCGCTGATCGTTGATGAAGATCTGCGGCATCTGCCGCACGGACGGCCCGCACTTCGCGAAGAAGGCCAGCCGCTCCGCCTCGTCGTCGATCCTGATCTCCTCGTAGTCCAGCGTGCGCGACTTGAGCAGCATCTTGGCCGTGTCGCATTGCGGACAGGCCGATTTCGAGTAGACGACGATGTTGAG
>DATEFR010000198.1:0-3149 GCA_035280545.1 Burkholderiaceae bacterium
CGCGACGCTGATGGCCGTGAGCGCCGAGGCCGCCGGCGCGCACTGCGCGAACGGCGGCAGCCGGATCGATGCGGGCCAGGACGCCAACCGCGACGGCATGCTGGGCGCCAACGAGGCGAGCAGCACCCAGTACGTGTGCAACGGCGCGAGCGGCGCCGCGGGTGCCGCCGGCGCGAACGGCGCCGCGGGCAGCGATGCCCCGAGCGCGCTGGTGCAGATGCTCGACGAGCCCAGCGGCGCACATTGCGCGGCGGGCGGCAAGGCGATCCGCGTCGGCATCGACGCGAACGCCAACGGCGTGCTCGACACCGCCGAGATCGCCAGCACCGGCTACGTGTGCAACGGCCGCGACGGTGCCGACGGCAGCAACGGAGCCGACGGTACGAATGGCACCAACGGCAGCGATGGCACGAACGGCGTCAACGGGCTGAACGCGCTGCTCGTCATCGTTGGCGAATCGGCGGGCGCGCACTGCACGTACGGCGGCAGCAAGGTCAGCTCGGGGCTGGACAGCAACGCCAGCGGCGTGCTCGATGCGAGCGAAGTCACCGCGACCAGCTACCTGTGCAACGGCGCCCCCGGCATCATGCTGAGCTGGATCACCGTCACCGACCCCGCGGTGCAGGCGCAGCCCAACACCGGCTACATCGCCGCCAACGATGCGCAGCCGGTCACCGTGACCTTGCCTGCCGGCCCGGCCGTGGGCGACATCGTGCGCGTGACCGGCGCCGGAGTCGGCGGCTGGACGATCGCGCAGAACGCCGGTCAGGCGGTCTACACCGCCAACCTGGGCGGCGCGCCCGGCGCCACCACCACGGTGGGCACCGGCGGCTCGATCGTCGGCACGCAGTTCGCGACGATCACGCTGCAGTACCTGGGGAACAGCCGGTTCAACGTGTTGAACCACGAAGGCACCTTGACCGCCCAATGAAGACGCTAGCTTCTCTCGTCCTGTCGTCCCTGGCCCTGGCCGTGCTGGCCAGCGCTTGCGGCGGCGGCAACGGTGTTTTCGATGGCGAGCGCGGTGCCGCCGGTGCCCGCGGTGCGAACGCGCTGGTCGCGTTGAGCGCCGAAGCCCCGGGCGCGCACTGCAGCCTGGGCGGCCTGCGCGTCGATGCCGGGCGCGATCTCGACGGCAACGGCACGCTCGCCGCCACCGAAGTCGGCAGCACCCAGTACGCCTGCAACGGCAGCACCGGTGCCTCGGGGCTCGGCGGCGCGGCCGGCAGCGCCGGCCGCAACGGCGTCGGCACGCTGGTGCAGCTGCTCGACGAACCCCCGGGGGCGAACTGCACGGCGGGCGGCAAGGCCGTCCGCGTCGGCAGCGACGCCAACGCCGATGGCGTGCTCGACGCCGGCGAGATCAGCAGCACCGGCTACCTGTGCGATGGCACGGGCGGCGCGACCGGGAGCGATGGCAGCAACGGCGCCAACGGGAGCGACGGCAACGACGGTGTCGACGGCAGCAACGGCGCCAGTGGCTCGACCCTGCTGGTGAGCACGGCCGCGGAGCCCGCCGGCGCCAATTGCCCGAACGGCGGCCGCGTCGTCAGCGCGGGGCTGGACAGCAATGCCGACGGCGTGCTCGGCGCCGGCGAAGTCACCTCCACCCGCTACCTATGCGACGGCGCACCGGCCCCGCTGATGAGCTGGGTCAGCGTGACCGGCCCGTCCGTGCAGGCGCAGTCCAACACCGCCTACCTCGCCAGCAACGACGCGCAGCCGGTCACGGTCACCCTGCCGGCCAGCCCTGCGGTGGGCGACATCGTGCATCTGAGCGGCGCCGGGCTGGGCGGCTGGACGATCGCGCAGAACGCAGGCCAGACCATCTACACGACGAATCTCGGCGACATGGCGGGCGCCAACTGGACGCCGCAAGGGCCATCGGGCACCTGGACGGCGATCGCATCGTCTGCCGACGGCCGCAAGCTCGTCGCGACGATCTCCAACGGTCAGATCTACACCTCGACCGATGGCGGCATCAGCTGGACCGCACGCGACAGCAATCGCATCTGGTACGCGGTCGCCTCGTCGGCCGATGGCAGCAAGCTGGTTGCCGTCGCGAGGAGCGGCGGCCAGATCCATACCTCGAGCGACAGCGGGGTGACGTGGACGCCGCGCGACGCGAATCGGGACTGGCAGTCAGTCGCTTCGTCGGCCGACGGCAGCAAGCTGCTGGCAGCCGATCGCGGCGGCCGGCTCTATACGTCCGTCGACAGCGGCCTGACCTGGACGCCGCGCGAAGCCGTCCGCAACTGGCGCGCCGTCGCCTCGTCGGCCGATGGCACCAAGCTCGTGGCAGCCGTCGCATCCGGCCAGCTCTACACGTCGACCGACAGCGGAGCGACCTGGACACCGCGGGATGCCAATCGAAACTGGTACGCGATCGCCTCGTCTGCCGACGGCAGCACGTTGCTCGCGGCGGAATACCACGGCCAGCTCTACACGTCGAGCGACAGCGGCGCGACCTGGTCTGCCCGCGATTCGCTGCGCGATTGGCTGGCGGTGGCCTCGTCGGCCGACGGCAGCAGGCTGGTGGCGACGGTGTCGAGCGGGCTGATCTACACGTCGGCCGACAGCGGCCTGAGTTGGACGCCACACGCATCGGCCCAGGTCTGGGGAGCGGTGGCCTCCTCGGCCGACGGCAGCAGACTGGCCGCGGCGCGTGTGTTCGCGCAGGTCTACACCTCGGTCGCCTCGACCACGCTGGGCACCGCGGGCTCGATCAGCGGCGCTCGGCTCGACAGCATCGAACTGCAGTACGTGGGTGGCGGCACGTTCAACGTGCTGAGCCACGAAGGCAAGCTCACGATCCAGTAGTTGGCGCAGTAGTCGGCGCAGTAGGCGGCGCAGTCGTCGGCGCAGCAGTCGGCGCCGCCAGCGCATCCCGCAGCGCCAATCCGAACTGCCGCTGTGCCTGCCGCGCTGCCGCCACGCCGCCCGCCATCACGATGAAGCCGTGCGCGAGGCCGTGCCACTCGACGATCTGCGTCGGTGTGCCGGCCGCGAGCAGCGCGTGGCCGTAGGCGAGCGCTTCGTCGCGCAGCGGATCGTGCGCGGCCAGCACCAGCAGCGCGGGCGGCAGTTTCGCGAGCGACGGGGCGAGCAGCGGTGCGCCGCGAAAGTCGGCCGCGCGGCCCGTCGGGCCG
>DATEFR010000199.1:0-10519 GCA_035280545.1 Burkholderiaceae bacterium
GCGCGTCAAGGCGCTGCTCGCCGCGTCGGCCGACCCGGCGCTGCGCGACGCCGAGTTCACGCTCGAATGGGCGAGCGTCTACACCTTCTCGTGCCTGCGCATGGATGCGTTCCGCCACGGCCGCGTGCTGTTCGCGGGCGACTCGGCGCACGGCGTGTCGCCGTTCGGCGCGCGCGGTGCGAACTCGGGCGTGCAGGACGCCGAGAACCTCGCGTGGAAGCTGGCGGCGGTGCTGCAGGGCACGTCGCCTGAGGCGCTGCTCGACAGCTATGCCGCCGAGCGCGAATACGCCGCCGACGAGAACATCCTGAACTCGACCCGCGCGACCGACTTCATCACGCCCAAGAGCGAGATCAGCCGCGTGTTCCGCGACGCGGTGCTGCAGCTCGCGCGCGAACACGCGTTTGCCCGCACGCTCGTGAACAGCGGCCGGCTCTCGGTGCCGGCGACCCTGCACGGCTCGGCACTCAACACGCCGGACCGCGATGCCTACACCGGCCGCATGGTGCCTGGCGCGCCGGCGGTCGATGCGCCGCTGCGCAGTGCCGAGGGCGGCGAGAGCTGGCTGCTGCGCGAGCTCGGCGACGGCTTCACGCTGCTGCTCGGCACGAGCCCGGATGCCGCGCGCATCGCCGACGAACTGCGTGCCGCTGCCGAAGGACTCGCATCGCTGACCGTGCTGACGCTCGGTGCGCCGGGCAGCGGCGCCGCGTGGACCGACGCCGAGGGCTGCGTCGCGCAGCGCTACGACCTGCAGCCCGGCGGCGCCGTGCTGCTTCGGCCGGACCAACATGTCTGCGCCCGCTGGCGCGGGCCCGATGGCGCTGCGCTGCGTGCTGCGCTGCGCCGCGCGCTGGCGCTGAGCTGAAGCGAGGGGCCCATGAGCCACGACAACCACCTGATCACCGCGCCGCATCTAGCCGCGCCCGACGATTTCTACGAAGCGCTGATCGAGGCCCACCGCGGCCTCGATGCCGCGCAAAGCCAGGCGCTGAATGCGCGGCTCGTGCTGCTGCTCGCGAACCACATCGGTTCGTCCGGCGTGCTCCGCGAGGCGCTGCAGGCCGCGCGTGACAGCGCCTGAGGCGCGGTCCGTTTTTCTCGACTCCCAACCCGATGGATATCCGCATGGCAATCGCTCTTCCGCTGCGCCGCACTCTCCTCGCGACGCTGCTGTCGCTGCCCCTGTTGGCACCGGCGGCCGACGACACGCGCCCGATCGAATGGGTCGTCGGCTATGCCGCCGGCGGCGGCTCCGACGTCGTGGCCCGCACGGTGGCCGAGCAGATGAGCAAGGTGCTCGGCGGCCAGACCTTCATCGTCAACAACAAGCCGGGCGCCGCGACCAACATCGCGGCCGACTATGTCGCGAAGACACGGGACCCGCTGCACATGGTGCTGACGGCCGACTTCGCGACGCTCGCGGCCAACCCGTCGCTGTTCACGAAGCTGTCGTACAACGCCGAGAAGGACTTCGCGCCGGTCGGGCTGCTCGCGCGCTTTCCGCTGATCCTCGTCGTCGGGCCGAACGTGCCGGCGAAGAACTTCAAGGAGTTCGTCGCCTGGGCCAAGTCGAATGCCGACGGCACGCCGTATGCCTCGGCCGGCGCCGGCAGCCCGCATCACCTGGCCGCCGAGCTGCTGCGCGAGCGCACCGGGCTGAAGCTGAACCATGTGCCGTACCGCGGCGCCGCGCCCGCGGTGCAGGACCTGCTGGGCGGCCAGGTCCCGTTCGGCCTGATGGACAGCGCGAGCGTGCAGCAGTACCTGGTCAGCGGCGGCAAGCTGCGCGCGATCGGTGTCGCCAGCGCCAAGCGGCTGCCGACGATGAACGAGATCCCGACACTGGCCGAGCAAGGCCTCGCCGGCTTCGAGGCCTATGCATGGCAAGGGCTGGTCGTGCCCGCGGCGACGCCGCCCGAGCAGATCGCGAAGCTGAACAAGGCGCTCGTCGCTGCGCTCGAATCGACGCCGGTCAAGGCGCGCTTCCAGACGCTGGCGCTCGAGGCATTGCCCGGCACGCCGCAGCAGATGGCCGCTTACGCCCGCAGCGAGCGCGAGCGTTGGGGCCAGCTGATTCGCGCGAACAACATCAAGCTCGACTGATAGACGATGGACATGAACGCCGCGACGACAACGGCACGCTCCTATCAGAGCGGCTTCGGCAACGAGCACGCGACCGAGGCCGTGCCCGGCGCGCTGCCGCAAGGCCGCAACAGCCCGCAGCGTGCGCCGTTCGCGCTGTACCCGGAGCTGGTCTCCGGCACCGCGTTCACCGCGCCGCGTGCCGAGAACCGCCGCAGCTGGCTGTACCGGCGACAGCCGTCGGTCGTCAGCGGTACGTATGCGCCGTACGAGCAGCGCCATTGGCTGACCGGTGCGGCCAGCGGTCGCGTGTTGCCGCCGGAGCCGTTGCGCTGGGGGCCGTTCGAGATTCCCGGCGATCCGCTGGACTTCGTCGATGGTCTGCGCACCATCGCGGCCAATGGCGATGCCGAGGCGCAGGTCGGCGTCGCCGTCCACGTCTACCTCGCGAACCGCTCGATGGAGCGCCGTGCGCTGGTGAACGCCGACGGCGAACTGCTGATCGTGCCGCAGCAAGGCCGTCTCGCGATCACCACCGAGATGGGCCTGCTCGACGTGAAGCCTGGCGAGATCGTGCTGGTGCCGCGCGGCGTCGTCTTCAAGGTCGCGTTGCCGGACGGGCCGTCGCGCGGCTACGTCTGCGAGAACTACGGTGCGATGTTCCGCCTGCCCGAGCTGGGGCCGATAGGCTCGAACGGTCTCGCGAATGCACGCGATTTCCAGGCGCCGGTCGCGGCATTCGAAACCGACGCCGGCAGCTACGAGATCGTCAAGAAATTCGGCGGCCGCCTGTGGCGCGCGGCGATGGCGCAGTCGCCGTTCAACGTGGTCGCCTGGCACGGCAACCTCGCGCCGGTCAAGTACGACACCGCGAACTTCATGACGATAGGCTCGATCAGCTTCGACCATCCCGATCCGTCGATCTTCACGGTGCTGACCTCGCCGTCGGACACGCCGGGCACCGCGAACTGCGACTTCGTGATCTTCCCGCCGCGCTGGCTGGTGGCCGAGGACACCTTTCGCCCGCCCTGGTACCACCGCAACCTGATGAGCGAGTTCATGGGCCTGGTCTACGGCCAGTACGACGCGAAGCCCGAGGGCTTTCGCCCCGGCGGCGCGTCGCTGCACAACTGCATGGTGCCGCACGGCCCGGACGAGGAGGCCTTCGAGAAGGCGAGCAGCGCGCCGCTCGCGCCGCACAAGCTGGATCACACGCTGGCCTTCATGTTCGAGAGCCGCTATCGCTTCGTGCCCACCGAGTACGCGATGACCGGCGGTGCGCTCGACGCGGACTACGCCCAATGCTGGCAAGGCCTGCAGGACCAGTTCCGAAAGGACGCGCGATGAGCACGGCGACACTCGATGCCACGCATGCCTCGGGGCTGCGCAGCTGGGTCGAATCGGCAAACGCCGCCGACACCGACTTTCCGATTCAGAACCTGCCCTATGGGCGCTTGCGGCGCCTCGGCAGCGGCGAGCCGTGGCGCATCGGCGTTGCGATCGGCGAGCAGGTGCTCGACCTGCGCCTCGCACGCGAGCAGGGCGCGTGGGGCGCCGAGATCGATCGCCTGCTGCAACCCCTCGCGGCCGGCGATCTGAATGCCTTCATGGCGCTGGGCGCGAGTGCGCGGCGCGCGCTGCGCACGGCATTGTCGAACGCGCTGCGCGAAGGCAGCGAACTGCGCTCGGCGCTTGCGCCTTGCCTGGTCGCGCAGACGGCGATCGAGACGTCGCTGCCGTGCACGATCGGCGACTACACGGACTTCTACACCAGCATCCACCACGCGACGACGGTCGGCAAGCAATTCCGCCCCGACGCACCGCTGCTGCCGAACTACAAGTGGGTGCCGATCGGCTACCACGGCCGCGGTTCGTCCATCGTCGTGAGCGGGCAGGCATTCCGGCGGCCGCTCGGCCAGACCAAGGGCGACGGCGACACGCCGCGCTTCGGGCCGAGTCAGCGTCTGGACTACGAGCTCGAGCTGGGTGCGCTGATCGGCACCGGCAACCCGCTCGGCGAGCCGATTCCGATCGACGCGGCCGAGGCGGCGCTGTTCGGCGTCGTGCTGCTGAACGACTGGTCCGCGCGTGACGTGCAGGCCTGGGAGTACCAGCCGCTCGGGCCGTTCCTGTCGAAGAACTTTGCGACGACGATCTCGCCGTGGGTCGTCACGATGGAGGCGCTCGCACCGTTCCGCGAGCCGTTCACACGGCCGGCCGGCGACCCGCAGCCGCTGGCGTACCTGGACGGCGCCGCGAACCGCGCGGCCGGTGCGTTCGCGATCACGCTCGAGACCTGGCTGCAGACCGCGGCGATGCGCGAGCGTGGCGAGTCGGCGGTGCGGCTGATGCAGTCGAACTTCCGCGATGCGTACTGGACGCTCGCGCAGCTCGTCGCGCATCACACGGTCAACGGCTGCAACCTCGCGAGCGGCGACTTGTTCGGCAGCGGCACGCAATCGGGCCCCCGTGAGGGACAGGGCGGCTCGCTGCTCGAGCTGTCGCATGGCGGCAGGCAGCCGCTGACGCTGCCGAACGGCGAGACGCGGACCTTCCTCGCCGACGGCGACACCGTGATCCTGCGCGCGTACTGCGAGCGCGATGGCCACGCCCGCATCGGCTTCGGCGAATGCGCCGGGACCGTGCTGCCGGCGCGCGCCTGAACCCGCTTCAGACCAGCGGGCGCAGCCCCTTGCAGTCCGGATGGGCGATGCAGCCCCAGAAGCCATGCCCTGCGCGGCTGCCGCGCTTCGCGGTGCGCATGCGCATCGCCTTGCCGCACAGCGGGCACGCCGGTGATTCGGGGACCGCACGGTGCACCGACGGCGTCGTCACCGGCGGTGCCGCGGCGGCGCTACGAAGTGCCGCGCGGATCGGTTCGATCAAGGCCTTCAACGCGGCGCCGTCGATCAATTGGATGCGCTCGGCGCTGGCCATGCGGGTCGCGTCGCGGCCGATGCGGCCGAACGTGACGACGAAGCCGCCGTTCGCGCCGCGGGCCTGCATCGCCTGCTGCAGCGACTTCACGGCGCTGACGCCGACCTTCTTGCTCTGCCACGCCTTGCAGTAGACGAGATACGTCTCGCGCTCGCGCCGCAACAGCAAGTCGCCGCCGCTGGCAGCGCTGCGGCCGCCCGGCGCGTGGTAGCCGCGGCGCACGAAGCTCTCGGTCACCAGTTGCTCGAACTCGTCCCAGCCGATCTCCTCGATCGGTTCCATGCCCGGCTTCGCCGGCGTCTTCGTGCGCCGCAACGCGGTGAACAGCGGGATGTTCGACAGCATGCGGGCCAGTTCGGGTTTCATGTCGGCAAGGCGGATCAATGCAGAACTTGGAAGGTGGACAACAAGCAGATACGAGACGCACCAAACCCTGGCGCTGAACGGTTGTCGGCGAAGGTAATGCGGTCTTGAGCCGTCTCGTCGCTCTCGTTGCAAATGCTTTCAAGCCATTCGCGTCACATGCGACAGATCGCACGGTTCACCGGCCTGCGCCGGCGCGCGCTCAGTGCGAATGCAGCGGGCCGGGCCGCGTGGCGTTGACCAAGGCGGCACGCAAGTCGGGCGCGGCCGCCACGGCGAGCCCCTGCTCGGCGACCTCGGTCGAGGTCAGCGGGGCCGGCACGAACACGGCGGACTGACGCAGACCCAGCGCCGCGCTCATCGCCCAGACGAGCGCCGTGAAGACGCCGACGAGGCCGACGGCAAGCGCGACCAGCATGGCACCCGCGGTCCACTGCGGCGAGTCGATCACGAACCATCCGGCGCTCGCGACGGCGATCAGCCCGGCGCCTATGCGCACGCGCTTCGGTGCGATCTGGCCCTCGGCCACCATGTAGCCGGTGCAGGCGAGAAAGGCGAGCAGCAGGTGCAGCAGCGTCATCGAACGCAGGCTGTCGTAGACATCGTGAAGCATCGCCATGTCGCCCTCCACCGGCCCCCTACCCACTCGACCGTCGACGTCATTAAACAGCGCCGTTCGTGTCCGTGCGGGGGGCATCACCCTGTGAGCGTGTAGGAGTTGTGGGTCATGTGGTGCGCGTGACCACGGCGTTGCGGCGCACGCACGCTTCGTCCGACGAGCCTCTGTAAAGCGTGCGTAAAGGGTCACGTTCGATGACATCGTGTCGTCGAATGCGCCGCGCGTCGCGTTGTGTGTGCAGGGGCCCATTCGCGGCCTCGTTCTTGTGAAGGAGAACTCGATGAAGAAGATCTGGGTGGGTGCGTTGGCGGCTTGTGCGATGGCAGCGCCGGCGGCGTTTGCGCAAACGAGCGTCGGCGTCTCGATCGGCATCAACCAGCCGGGCGTGTACGGCCGCATCAACATCGGCGATCTGCCGCAGCCGGCGCTGATCGCGCCGCAGCCGGTGATCATCGCGCCGCCGCCGGTCGCGGTGCCGCGCCGGCCGATCTACCTGTACGTGCCGGAGGCGCATCAGCGCGACTGGCGCCGCTATTGCGGCCGCTACGCCGCGTGCGGCCAACCGGTGTACTTCGTGCGTGAGAGTTATGTGCGCGAACGCTACGAGCACGAGCATCCGGGCTGGGATCGCGGCCGCAAGCGCGGCTGGGACAAGCATGATGGCCCGCCGGGACATGACCGCGACGATGACCGGGGCCATGGTCACGGCAGGGGTCACGGTCGCGACTGATCGCGCGATGTAGGAGGAAGAGGCGGCGCGCGCGATGCGCGCCGCATCGCCGTGAGGCGATCGTGACGCGCTTGTAATCCGCGCGTCACCCTCGAGATCGGATGCGCTTTCTATCGTTCAGCTCTGTCCTACATCCGGATGGAGCTCACCATGAAAGCAAGAATCTTCGCCACCCCGCTGAGCGCGCTCGCAGCGCTCGCTCTCGCCAGCGGCGCGGCACTCGCCGCAGACCCGCAAGACGGTGCGCGCAGCCGCGCCGACGTCGTCCAGGAAACGCTGGCCGCACGCGCTGCCGGAGCGCTCGCGCCGGCGGGCGAATTGCCGGTGCCGCTGGGCACGACCTCGGTGACGACCGCCACCGCGTCGACGCTGACCCGCAGCGCGGTGCAATCCGAGGTGCGTACCGCACGTGCATCGGGCGAGCTGGTCCCGGCGGGCGAGGGCGTGGACTACGCCGCTGCGCACCTGCCGGCGGTCAGCCTGGTGTCGCGCGCCGAAGTCAAGGCCAGCGTGATCGCCGCGCGCCGCGCCGGCGAGCTGGTGCCGGCCGGCGAAGGGCCGGATGCCGAACCCGAGCATGTTGCGAAGGCCGCGGCCGCACGCACGCGCACGGCGGGCAGCGACGAGCCGCGGAACGCGCAGATCGCACAGCGCCCGTAGCTCGGCTCACGGCGCCGGCTGCATGCCTTTGGCGCGAATCACGGCGGTCGCGTCGGCTGCCGCCAGCATCTGCAGGAACGATGTGGTCGCCGGTTTCGTCGCGCTCTGCGCGGAGGCGGCCACGCCATAAGTCGTGTAGTTCTGAATCTCGTCCGGCAGCGGCCCCACGAGACTGACACCAGCCACCGGCAGCAGCTCGCTGATCTGCTGGATCGCGAGCTCCGCGTCGCCGTTGACGATGCGCTCGGCCGAAAACCCGCCGGGCACCAGGATCGCTTTCGCGCGGACCGCGTCGGCAATGCCGAGACGCTGGAACAGCCCGTCCAGGTAGATGCCGCTCGAGCCGCCTGAGGCCGGGTCGATGTAGGCCACCTTGCGCGCCTTCAGGACCGCGTCCTTGAACTGCTCGACCGTTTGCAGCGGCGGGTGCGGCACGCCGGCCTTGACGGCCACGCCGATGCCCACCTTCGCGACCGGCTTGACGCTCGCGCGTTCGACTTTGCCTTGTTCGGACAAGCCGGCCAAGCCCGGCATCGTGACGATGACGACATCGAACGCTTCGCCGCCCTGGATGCGCTTGACCAGCCCGCCGGCCGTGTCGTTCTGCAGCTCGACCTTCACGCCGGTGCGGGCCTCGAACGCCGGCACCAGCGCGACGACGACCTGCTTGAACGCGCCTGCGGTCAGCACCTTCAACGATGTCTGCGCACTTGCCGACGCGACCAGTGCTGCCCACAACAGCGCAGCGGCACACCCGCGAAGAAAGGGCCGTCGCGGATTCATGGCGTCTTCGGCACACGCTGCGCCGGGTCATAGAAAAACGTCTCCTCCGCGATGCGCTCGCCTTCCCAGCGCTGATAGGCGAGCTCTTCCATCTGCGTGACCGTTCCGTCCAGCCACTCGAAGCGGAAGATCCAGCGGATGACCACGCGGTCTGCGTTCACGAACACCGGTCGCACGCAGGTCGACGTGACGGACTTCGCACGCGCGAGGACCCTGCGCTCGTTGGCGACATGGGCGTCGCGGCCGACTCGCGGCGGCGACTGGTTTTCCTGCATCGCCGAGTTCTCGGTGTAGAACTCCTCGCACGCCTCGGCGTGAGCGTTCTGTTCGACTCGCGCAATGAAGCGCTCGAGTGTTTCGATGGTAGGCATGCGCGCGCGTCAGGCTGGCCGGGAGGCGCATCATGAACCAATTCAACGGCCATCGGAAGCGAATGCGCCGGGTATCCCGAGGGTGCGCCATCCCGATGGCGTGCGGATGCGGGCCGCCAGACCGGCCTCGGCAGACTCGAGCACCGAGACCTGCGTGGACCCTGCTGCAAAGCCCAGGCTGCTCAACAGGGCGCCGATTCTCTGCGGCTCGGGATGCAGCACTGCCAGTGCTTCCAGCGAGCAGCCGAGGTCCGGCAAGTTCACCGCGGGATGTGTGGCGTCCTGCCATTGAATCAGCGTCGGTGCTACGCCCGCCAACGGCAGGCTGCCATCCTCGGGGATCGAGATGAGCCAGTGCAGCGAACCTCGCGACATCGCCTCGGCGCGGCCCAGCGCTTCGCTGGCGGTTGCCAGCGACGTGTGGATGTCGTCGGTTCGTGCGACCCAACATGCCAGGCGAGGCGCGGCATCGGCAGGCAGGCTGTCGAGCGCAAACCAGCGCGGACGCGGCGGCCGCGTGGCTTGCGGATCGACCGCGATCACCTCCAGGTAAGTCGCCTCGCCCAGCCGCAGCAGCAGGTTGTGCGTCCCCATGCGCGGGTGCTCGCCGCCGCGTTGCGGGCGGACGCCCAGGCACGCGTACACCAGATCGCTCCCGGCTTCGAGCGTGGGCGATGTGATCGCGAGGTGATCGAGCTCGCAGCGAGGCATGGGCATCATCAGGGCTCGCCGTCCCAGTACTCGAGGCTGGGGCCTCGGCGCTCGATCACCTCGAACGGCGTGCTCTTGTCGAGACTGCCCTCCGCGAGGTATTTGCCGGAGTCCGGGTACTCGCAGATCTCGGGCGCCTCCATCGTGCTGATCGAGAGGTATTTCAGCGGCGCATCCGAGGTGTTGACGATCTGGTGCGGGTACTCGGGGCCGGGCGGGATGAAGATCACGTCGCCGACCTTCAGCGGCAGCATTTCGCCGGCCACGCGCAGCGTGCCGCTGCCTTCGAGGACGATGAACATTTCTTCCTGCGCGTGGTGCAGGTGATAGGGGCAGCCGCGCTTGCCGGGTGCCAGCACATCGATCGACGCGCCGAGCTTGCGCGCTGCGGTGCCGCGCGCAAGGCGTGCGCCGCTGGAGTCGTAGAGCGGTTCTCGCAGCAGGCGCGTCGTGGGCGCCTCGTTGAAGTTGCGGATCAGAGCGGCGGCGAGCGCTTGGGCGCGATCGTTCATGAGGGCTCCTGGCGACGTTGATGCTCAGGCGGCCCAGCATAGCCGACCGACCGGTGACTCTCAGGTCGACAACTCAGGTGCCTGCTCGCGGCGCCACCACGGCGCCTTCGATGCCGTGCTGTTGCAATGCGCGGGCGACGAAGCCCGAGGCCTTCATCTCTTCGATGAAGCCGCTGAGCCACGCCTGCAGGGCCGCGCGGCCCTTGGGGACGCCCATCGCCTGCTCGATCACCATGAAGCGGCCGGGCAGCAGACGCACGCCGCCAACGCGCCTGGCGTCGGCCTCGAGCTGCTGCTTCACGCCGGCGGCGGCCTCCAGGTTCTGCGCGAGGAACAGATCGGTGACGGCCGGCGACGTCGGCGCTCGCACCAGCGAGGCCGCTTTCAGCTCGCGCGCGAGGAACAGGTCGTACGCGCTGCCGCGGCCGACCGCGACGCGCGTACCGGGGCGGTCGACCTCCTCGTTGCGCTGCAGCGGCGAGTCGCGGCGCACCAGGTAGGCGCCTTCGATGATCACGTAGGGCGCGGTGTAGTCCATGTCGGCGGCGCGCACCGGATCGATCGCGACGAATGCCAGGTCGACTCGCTTCGCCTTAACCGCATCGACAACGTTGCCCGCGGAATTGAACGTCACCAGTTCGATGGCCACGCCCAGGCGTCGAGCCGCTTCGCGCGCGAGATCCACCGACACGCCGTGCGGCTCGCCGTCCGCGCCACGGTTCGCGAGGATGGGGTTGCCGAAGTTGAT
>DATEFR010000200.1:0-3796 GCA_035280545.1 Burkholderiaceae bacterium
CGGCTGCAGATCGGGCAGGCCAGCGTCGGCCTCGAGTTCCTGCTGCCGGCGCTGGTCGGTGCGTTCCTCGGGTCGACGACGATCCGGCCCGGGCGCGTCAACGTCTGGGGCACGCTCGTCGGCGTCGCGATCCTCGCGATCGGCATCTCGGGCATCCAGCAGTTCGGCGGTGCGTTCTATGTCGAGCCGCTGTTCAACGGCCTGACGCTGCTGGTGTCCATCGGCATCGCCGGGTGGGCGCAGCAGCGCCGCAACGTCTCGATCAAGCGGCGCATCGCGGCCCGCCAGCTCGGCGACGCCGCCGCCGCCAACACGACCTCTTCCCCGAAAGCCGCGAGCCAAGCGGCAACCCACTGACCCACCTCAACCAGGAGACATTCCCATGCATCAGAAACGTTCGCGCCTCGCCGCGCTCGCGCTTGCGCTCGCCGGGGCCGGCTTCGCGGGCCACGCACTGGCCGACGACTTCCTCGAAGCCGCGAAGCAGAAGGTGGCCGTCGCCACGATGTCGAAGGAGAAGTGGGACGGTCCGAGCAGCGGGCCGAAGGCCGCCGCCGCCAAGACGATCGTGTTCGTCGCCGGCGACCTGAAGAACGGCGGCATCCTGGGTGTTTCCAAGGGCGTCGAGGAGGCCGGCAAGGCGATCGGCTGGAGCGTGCGCGTGATCGACGGGCAGGGCACGGTCAGCGGGCGCACCGCGGCGCTGAACCAGGCGCTGGCGCTGAAGCCGGCCGGCATCGTCGTCGGCGGTTTCGACACGACCGAGCAGAAGGTCGCGTTCGAGAACGCGGCGAAGTCGGGTGTGCCGCTGGTCGGCTGGCACTCGGGCGAGAAGCCGGGGCCGAACGAGAAAGCGGGGCTGTTCGCCAACGTCACGACCGTGACCGACGACGTCGCCGAGGTCGCCGCGTTGTGGGCGGTCGTCGACTCCGGCGGCAAGGCCGGCGTCGTGATCTTCACCGACTCGCAGTACGCGATCGCACTGTACAAGGCGCGCGCGATGGAAGCGGTGATCAAGAAGTGCGGCGGCTGCACCGTGCTGAGCTTCGAGGACAGTCCGATCTCCGAAAGCTCCACGCGTATGCCGCAGCTGACGACCTCGCTGCTGCAGCGCTTCGGCGACAAGTGGACGCACTCGCTCGCGATCAACGACCTGTACTTCGACTTCATGGGCTCGTCGCTGACCGCGGCCGGCAAGAAGGGCGATGGCAACCCGAAGGCGGTGTCGGCCGGCGACGGTTCCGAAGCCGCCTACCAGCGCATCCGCAGCAAGCGCTTCCAGGCCGGCACCGTGCCCGAGCCGCTGAACATGCAGGGCTGGCAGATCGTCGACGAACTGAACCGTGCGTTCAACAAGGTGGCGTGGTCGGGCTACGTGCCGAAGGTGCACCTGGTGACGGCCGAGAACGTCGCGAAGGACGGCGGGCCGAAGAACCTGTTCGATCCCGACAACGGCTACCGCGATCGCTACAAGGCGATCTGGGGCAAGTGAGATGGGGCGCGCCATCCGCTCGTTGCGCGCCGCTCGCTGGCTGGCCGGCGCCTGCGTGCTGGCCTGCGCCGCGGTGCATGCGCAGGACTGGCCGACCCGGCCGCTGCGCATGCTCGTCGGTTCCTCGCCGGGCGGCGGCACCGATGCGATGGCGCGCATCGTGGCCGACAAGCTCGGTCCGGCGCTGAAGACCACGGTCGTCGTCGAGAACAAGCCGGGCGCGTCGAACACGCTCGCGGCCGACGCGGCCGCCAAGGCGACCGACGGCCACACGATGGTGATGGGCGTGTCGACCGCGCAGGCGATCGCGCCGCACCTGATCAAGCTCGCCTACGACAACGACAAGGACCTCGTGCCGGTGGCCTTCGTCGGCGCGGTGCCCAACGTGCTGGTGGTCAACAACGACCTGGGCGTGAACAGCGTGCAGGAGCTGATCGCGCTCGCGAAGAAGCAGCCCGGCAAGCTGAACTTCGCCTCCAGCGGGGCGGGCAGCACGCAGCACATCGCCGGCGAGCTGTTCAAGGAGGCGACCGGGACCTACATCACCCACATCCCGTACCGCGGCAGCGGGCCGGCGCTGGTCGACCTGATGGCCGGCAGCGTGCAGATGAGCTTCGACACTTTGGCGTCGGTGCTGCCGCACATCAAGAGCGGCAAGGTGCGCGCGCTCGCGGTCGCCAGTGCGCGGCGCAGCCCGCAGCTGCCGCAGGTGCCGACGCTTGCCGAGGCCGGTGTCAAAGGTGTCGAGATGAGCGCCTGGTATGGCCTGTACATGCCAAGCGCGACGCCCAAGCCGGTGCAGGACCGCGTGCAGGCCGAGGTCGCCCGTCTGCTGCAGCTGCCCGAGACGAAGGCGCGGCTCGACACCCTGGGCGCCGAGATCACGCCGATGACGCAGGCGCAGTTCATCGCATTCCACGAGGCCGAGAACCGGCGTTATGCCGAGGTCATCAGGAAGCGCGGCATCAAGCTCGAGTGAGAACGACACCATGACTCTTTCATCCGACAAGCCGGTCGTCGCGCTGACGCTCGGCGACCCCGCGGGCATCGGCCCCGAACTGATCGCGCGCCTGCTGGCGCGGCCCGAGACGACGCAGCGAGCCAACGTCGTGCTGGTCGGCGACCGCTGGCTGTGGGACGAGGGGCAGCGCGTGGCCGGGCTGAGCGTGAACACCACGCCGGTCGAGTCGTTCGCGGCCGTTCGTGCGCGGCCCGATCCGACGACCCCGGCGTTCCTGGCCGTCGACACGGTCCGTTCCGAGCACGTGCAGCGCGCGCAGGCCGCCGCCGCGGGCGGCGCTTCGGTGCTCGCGGTGCTCGACCGCTGCATGGACGCGGCGCTCGCGCACCAGATCGACGCCATCTGCTTCGCGCCGCTGAACAAGTACGCGATGAAGCTCGGCGGCCTGAAGCACGAGGACGAGCTGCACCACTTCGCGCAGCACCTCGGCGTGACGGGCTACTTCTGCGAGTTCAACACGCTGCAGGGCTTGTGGACCTCGCGCGTGTCCTCGCATGTGCCGCTGAAGGACGCGCCGAAGTACCTCGAGCAGGGCCGCATCGTCGACGCGGCGACCCTGATCTATCGCTCGCTGCAGGCCAACGGCGTCGCGCGGCCGCGTGTCGCGGTGGCGGGCTTCAACCCGCACAACGGCGACGGCGGCACCTGCGGGCGCGAGGAGATCGACATCATCGAGCCCGCGGTGCGCACGCTCAACGAACGCGGCATCGACGTGGTCGGCCCGTACCCGGCCGACACCATCTTCCTGCGGGCGCGCGACGGCGAGCTCGACGCGATCGTGACCATGTACCACGACCAGGGCCAGATCGCGATCAAGCTGATGGGCTTCTCGAAGGGCGTGACGGTGCAGGGCGGGCTGCCGATCCCGATCACGACGCCGGCCCACGGCACGGCCTACGACATCGCGGGCCAGGGCCGCGCAAATGTCGACGCGACCGCCAACGCCTTCGACATCGCCTGCCGCATGGGCCTCGCGTACCGCGCCGGCCGCTCCCTCTTCGGTCAATCGTCAGCAGAAAGCACAGCATCATGAGAATCAAGTCCGTCCGCGCCCGCGTCTTCGAATGGAAGGGCAAGACCGTTCCGCCGCAGGGCAACTTCTGTTCGAACGCGATGGACCTCGTGTACGACAACCGGGCCAACGCGCACGCGGCGGGCCAGGACACGATGAACACCTTCCGCTTCCACGGCTGGACCGTCGTGGAGGTGGAGACCGACGACGGGATCGTCGGCCTGGGCAACGTCGCGCTCGCGCCGAAGATCGCCAAGGCCATCGTCGACGA
>DATEFR010000201.1:0-7508 GCA_035280545.1 Burkholderiaceae bacterium
GTAGTAGTACGCACGCTTGTCGGCCAGCCACTCGGCCGGCCAGACGCCGGTCAGCCCGTTGCTGCCGCCGGTGAAGTCGTCCCACTGGAACACGACCGACCAGACGATCTGCGCGAACGCGAGCGTCAGCATCGCGAGGTAGACGCCCGAGAGCCGCACGCAGAACCAGCCGAACAGCAGCGCGCCCAGCGCCGACGCGATCGGCGCGACGACCAGCGACGCTTCCATCGGCAGATTCAGCGTGCGCACCAGCAGCGCCGCCGCATACGCGCCGAGGCCGAAGTACGCCGCATGGCCGAACGAGTGCATGCCGGCCGGGCCCATGATGAAGTGCAGGCTGACGGCGAACAGCGCCGCGGTCAGCAGGTCGATCGCGAGCACGGTCAGGTACGGCGATCCGGCGGTCGCGATGGGCCAGGCCAGCAGCGCCACGAGCAGCACCGCGCCGACGGTCTTCTGCGCGTTGTCGGCCGCGCGCAGCGGCGCTTCCGGCGGGGCCGAATTGCGGCTGGCGGCTTGCGGCCGCCCGAGCAAGCCCCACGGCCGCACGACCAGCACGACCGCCATCACGAGGAACTCGACGACCAACGTCAGCTTCGAGAACGAGAACGCGACGCCGAACAGCTCGACGTTGCCGATGCCGATGCAGATCGCCTTGATCTCGGCGATCAGCAGCGCGGCGACATACGCGCCGGGGATCGAGCCCATGCCGCCCACGACGACGACGACGAACGCATCGCCGATGGTCAGCAGATCCAGCCCGAGGTTGGCCGGCTCGCGCGGCAGCTGCAGCGCTCCGCCGAGGCCCGCGAGCAGCGTGCCGAGCGCGAACACCGCGGTGAACAGCCAGGCCTGGTTGACGCCCAGCGCGCCGACCATCTCGCGGTCCTGCGTCGCCGCGCGCACCAGCGTGCCCCAGCGCGTGCGCGTCAGCAGCAGCCACAGCAGCGCGAGCACGACGGGCCCGACGACGATCAGGAACAGGTCGTAGCTCGGGAAGCGCCGGCCGAGGATGTCGACCGCGCCGGCCAAGCCGGGTGCACGCGGGCCGAGCAGGTCCTCGGGGCCCCAGAGCCACAGTGCCGCGTCCTTGATCACCAGCATCAGCGCGAAGGTCGCGAGCAGCTGGAACAGCTCGGGGGCGCGGTAGATCCGGCGCAGCAGCACCGTCTCGACCAGCGCGCCGATCGCGCCGACCGCGAGCGACGCGAGCAGCAGCGCCGGCCAGAACCATGCACCGCCGCCCAGCTTGTCCACCAGCGTGTAGGCGAGGTACACGCCCAGCATGTAGAACGAGCCATGCGCGAAGTTGACGATGCGGGTGACGCCGAAGATCAGCGACAGCCCGGCACCGACCAGGAACAACGATGAGGCGCCGGCCAGCCCGTTGAGGAGCTGGACGACGAAGCCGGACAGGTTCATCGGCGGCGAGGAGGGCGGGCGTTACGACGCGGCTCTGGACTTCTTGACGAGCTCGGCGCTCGGCTGGTACTTCGCGCCGTCGAAGTACTGGTAGTCGACCATCACGCCCTTGCCCTTGTCGTTCTTGGTCTTGCCGATGAACGCGCCCATCGTCGACTGGTGGTCTTCGGGGCGGTAGCTGATCTTGCCGAACGGCGTGTCGACGACCAGGCCTTCGAAGGCCTTGACCAGCTTCTCGGTTTCGGTGCTCTTGGCCTTCTTGACGCCGGCCGCGATCGACTTGATCGCGCTGTAGCCGACGACCGAGCCGAGCCGCGGGTAGTCGTTGTATTTCTTGTGGTACGCGACGAAGAACGCGCTGTGCTCGGGCGTCTGCACGCCGTACCACGGGTAGCCGGTGACGATCCAGCCGTTCGGCGACTCGTCCTTCAGCGGGTCGAGGTACTCGGGCTCGCCGGTCAGCACGCTGACGACCTCGCGGCCCTGGAACAGCCCGCGCGTGTTGCCCTCGCGCACGAACTTGGTCAGGTCGGCACCGAACAGCACGTTGAAGATCGCATCGGGCTTCGCATCGGCCAGCGCCTGCACGACCGAGCCGGCATCGAGCTTGCCGAGCGGCGGCGCCTGCTCGGCGACGAACTCGACATCGGGCTGCGCGGCCTTCAGCAGGTTCTTGAACGCGGCGACCGCGGACTGGCCGTACTCGTAGTTCGGGTAGACGATGGCCCAGCGCTTCTTCTTCAGCTTGGCCGCATCGGGCACCAGCATCGCCGCCTGCATGTAGGTGCCGGGGCGCAGCCGGAAGGTGTACTTGTTGCCGCCCTGCCAGGTGATCTTGTCGGTCAAGGGCTCGCCCGCCAGGTAGAAGAACTTCTTCTGCTTTGCGAAGTCGGTCAGCGCGAGGCCCACGTTCGACAGGAACGCGCCCATCAGCACGTCGATCTTCTCGCGCGAGACCAGCTCCTCGGCCAGGCGCACCGCATCGCCCGGGTTCGCGTTGTCGTCGCGCGTGATCAGCTCGATCTTCTTGCCGTCGACACCGCCGGCCGCGTTGATCTCTTCGACCGCGAGGTCCATGCCCTTCTTGTACGGGTCGAGGAACGCCGGCTGCGCCTTGTAGCTGTTGATCTCGCCGATCTTGATCGTCGCGCCTTGCGCATGCGCCGCGTGCGGCAGGCTCATCGTCATGGCAGCGGCCGCGGCGGCCAGCACGATCTGTCTACGCTGTTGCTTCATTCGCAAGTCTCCTGGGACGGGAAGATACGGAAGGGACGAATCGATTGTGGGTGGCGGCGACGCGCGCTTCAGCGCAGCCCGTCCTCGCCCTTGATCTCGCCGACCTGCAGGCCGCCGATGCGCGGCAGCGGCCGGCCGCTGTCGGTGACGACGACCGCGACGACGATCTCGTGGGCGCGCGGTGCGTCCGACACGCGGGCTTCCATTGCATCGAAATGGCTGCGTACGAACGCGGCGTCCTTGTGGCCCAGCGGCACGTCGATCGCGGTGCCCAGGCCGCCGCGTTTTTTCGCGCTCGGCACCAGCGCGGCGCCCTTCTCGACCGCCTTGCGCAGCGGCGCGCCGAGCTTCGGGTGCAGGATCGCCGCGGCATGCTCCAGCTCGCCGGCCTCGCCGACGATCGCCGCCTTGCCGTAGCTGTGCGCCTGGCCGGGCGCGATGCCCAGCGCGGCGACGCACTTCTCGCCGAGCAGCCCGCCCAGCTCTTCGCCGATCGCGATCAGCTCGTCGAGGTTCTCGGCGAAGTTGTCGCCGACGCGGCCGGCGTAGGGGTTCTCGATCACCGCCATCCCGAGCGCCTTGCGGGTCGGCGGGGTGATGGCCTTGCCGGCTTCGAGATGGGTTTCGTCGACTTCGACGATCAGCTTGCGGATCTTGGCGGGCATGTCTCGGATCTCCTGCGTGTCCGTGGTGTTCTCAGCGCAACCCGTTCCACTGCGCGATCTCGGCAGCCTTCAGGCCGCCGACGCGGGCATGCACACGCGCGCCGGTGCTCACCACGAGGATGAAGACGATCTCGTCGGCCGCCGGGCTGCCGGGCACGCGCACCTCCATCGCATCGAAATGGCTGCGCACGTAGGACGCGTTGATGTGGGTCAGCGGCACGTCCAGCGCGGCGCCGGGCGGGCCGACCTTCTTTGTCGACGGCACGATCGCGAGCGCATTGCCGGGCTGCGGCACCTGGCCCGGCGCCGGCGCGGCGACCTTGCCTTGTGCGTACGCGGCGCGATCGCCCTTCCAGCCCAGCAGCTCGCGCATCGCATAACCGCCGGGCACGTGCCACAGCGCACCGTGCTCGAGTTCACCGGCTGCGCCGACGATCGCGCCCTTGCCGTAGCTCTCGATGCGCTCGACCGGCACGTCCATCGCGGCGCGCAGCCGCTCGGCCATCGTGATGCCCAGTGGCTGCAGCGCCTCCATCATCGGCAGGATCTCGGCGACATAGCGCCCGGCGAACGGGTTCGTCAGCACCGCTGCGATCGCGCCGCGCCGCAACGGCTGGGCCGCGACCGGACCGAACTCGTGGCGGATGTCTTCGACGACGGTGTGAAAACGGCGGATCGCGATCATCTCGGATTTCATTAAGCAAATACTGAACCAACTTGGCGACGCGCGATATCGGGATCGACGCCTATGTCGCCGGCCGGAATGGGCTCGATGCGCGCGTAGCGCTGTTGGCACGCGAGCAGGGCCGAGTGGATCAGCCCGGCGTGCTGCAGCTCCAGCGCGCGCCGGCGGCCGCGCTCGAGCGCGATGCGCAGCTGTTCGTCGGGCAGCGGCGGGACGGCCACGGTGACCGGGATGTCGCCGAGATCGGTGTCGTCCTTCAGCGTGCTCGCGGGGCAGCGCGCGATGCGCGGGTCATCGACGTCGACCGCGTTCGCGACGATGGTCGCGGCCGCGTCGGCCTGGGCCGCGGTCTTCGCGAGGATGGTCACGCTGTCGGCGATGCCCAGCGAGAAGCTGCGGCCGCGCCAGCCGCTGGTGGCGATGCCGCGGACGGGCATCGTGCTCGTGACCGCGAACGACGCGTCCGTTGCAACGAGCGGATCGCTGGCATCCGCCACGACGCCGACCTTCACCGACTCGCCCTGCGCCAGATGCAGCGCGATGTCGCCGCCGTTGTTGACCCACGCGCGCGCGATCCCCGGCCGCTCGTAGAACGCGATGATCTCCTGCGCCACCGCACCCGCCACCGCGGCCATCGGCGTGATGAACTCCGAGTGGAACGGCCGGCACGCCCACCACATGCGCCTGGCGATCGTGCCCTGCAGCGGACACGGCCCCATCACGCGCCGGCGCAGCAGCGGCAACTCGCCGACCAGCTCGGCGAGCACGCCTTCGAAGCGCTGCCACGCGGCCTCGTGCGCCGCGGCGATCGCCGTCGCGTCGCCGTCGGCGCCGATCACGAGGTCGATGGGCCCATGCTGGAAATGCCAGCGTCGGCCATCGGGCAGAAGCTTGCGATGAGCTTGCACCCTCACCCCTGGCCCTCTCCCGCAAGCGGGAGAGGGAGGCAGATCAGCACGGCTTGCTCCCTCTCCCGCTTGCGGGAGAGGGCTGGGGTGAGGGCAACGTTGACGACCATGGATCACCCCAGCATCGGCGGCTCGCCCAGCGGCCACGGGTTCGTGCGCGCGTTGGCGACCCAGCGGCGTGCGGTCGGCGCACCGTCGTCGTGCCAGGCGCCGCGCGCGAGCGCGTCCTCGAGGCTGCGCACGTGCTCCATGTGGCCGCCCAGCGCGCGGTATTCATCCAGCCGCATGCTGAATTCGATCGGCGCGACGATCGCCGGCGTCGGCACCGTGCCGAAGCTGTTGTCGGGCATGCGCGCGACGTCGACCATCACGGTGATGCCGCCGCCCGGCCACACGTAGGCCGGCGCGCCGCCGCAGGTCACGTTGACCATGGCCTGCTTGATCCGCCGCGTCAGCAGCACCGGGTTCTCGGTGACCCCGGCGCGCAGGCTGCCGCCGGCGCCGCCGAGGAACAGCACGGTCGCGAGCGACGGCTCGCAGTTCTCGGCAATGCGCTCGACCACGCCCTGCATCGCCTGCGGCATCGCGGCCGGTTGCGGCACGAGCTGCTCGTCGAGCACGTACCACGCGGCATGCTCGCCGGTGGTCGAGACCATCAAGAGCTTCAGGCCCGGCCACGCGACCTCGGGGTCCCAGCCTTCGACGATCGCCAGCGGATCCACCAGGTCGGTGCCGCCCCAGCCGGTGCCCGGGTTCGCGACTTGGAAGTAGCGCCCCGGCGTCGACTTGCGGCCGCGAATCCGGATGCCCGAGGCGCGCATGTCGAGGCAGCGCCCGGCCTGGTGCTGGGTCAGCACGCCGGTGATGTGGTCGTCGACGACGACGACCTCGTCGGCCTGGCCGAAGAACTGCTTCGCGAAGATGCCGATCGTCGCCGAGCCGCAGCCCACCCGCATGCGCTGCTCCTCCACGCCGTTGACGATGGGCGGCTTGCCCGACTGCACCGTGATCTGCGAGCCGCCGTCTATCGTCAGCTCGACCGCCTGCTTGTTGCCCAGCGCGAGCATCATCTCGCAGGTCACGCGGCCCTCCTTCTTGCTGCCGCCGGTCAGGTGGTGCACGCCGCCGAGCGAGAGCATCTGCGAGCCGTACTCGGCGGTCGACACATGGCCGACCACCTCGCCCTTGCAGCGCACGTTCGCCTGCTCGGGACCCAGCCAGCGGTCGGTGTCGATCTTCACCTTGAAGCTGCAGTAGCTGAAGATGCCTTCGGTGACGACGGTGACCATGTCGACGCCATCGCGCTGCGACGCGACGATGAACGGCGCGGGCTTGTAGTCCGGGTAGGTGGTGCTCGAGCCGATGCCGGTGACGAACACCTCGTTCTGCGCGGCCAGCGGATTGGCCTGCACCTCGGCCGCGGCCTCGTCGCTGCGCGAGGCGAACGGCACCAGCGCGGCTTCGTCGCCGCTCTCGAGCGTGCGCCGCAGCAGCACGACCGGGTCGACCCGGATCAGCACGCCGTTCGCATTCGCGTAGCGGTCGCAGGCGCCGCTCTTGCCGGCGGAGATCTGGCACAGCACCGGGCAGGCGTTGCATTCGATCTTGTCGCTGGCCATGCGCTCGTTGCGCGGGCGCGATCTGTCGAGCACGACCGGCTCGCCCGCGGCCGCCAGCGGCAGCGTCGGCGCCTCGGGCAGGCCGTCGGTCTTGGTATGTTCGCTCATATTGCGGGCCTCGGATCGTTCATGTAGCATTCACTGAACGAATTCGTCGCGATCGTAGCGGCGAGCAGCGGCCGGCGCAAGACGCGCGGCGTCTTCTTCCGAAAGAAATCACCCCATGAGCGCCTTCAACGAAGAACGCGTGCTGAGCGTCCACCACTGGACCGACAAGCTCTTCACGTTCACGACCACGCGCGACCCGGGCCTGCGTTTCGCGAACGGCCACTTCACGATGATCGGGCTGAAGGTCAACAACAAGCCGCTGCTGCGCGCCTACAGCATCGTCAGCGCGAACTACGAGGAGCACCTCGAGTTCCTCAGCATCAAGGTGCCCGACGGCCCGCTGACCTCGAAGCTGCAGCACATCCAGGTCGGCGACGCGATCATCGTCGGCAAGAAGCCCACCGGCACGCTGGTGATCGACTACCTGCTGCCCGGGAAAAGGCTGTACCTGCTCTCGACCGGCACCGGCCTCGCCCCGTTCATGAGCATCATCCGCGACCCGGAGACCTACGAGCGCTTCGAGCAGGTCATCCTGGTGCACGGCGTGCGCACCAAGGACGAGCTGGCCTACCACGACCTGCTGACCGAGCACCTGCCCGCGCACGAGTTCCTCGGCGACCTGGTGACGAGCAAGCTGCGCTACTACCCGACCGTGACCCGCGAGCCGTACCGCAACATGGGCCGCGTGACCGAGCTGATGGAATCGGGCAAGCTGTTCAAGGATCTCGGCGTGCCCGCGCTGGACCCCGAGGCCGACCGCGTGATGATCTGCGGCAGCCCCGGCATGCTGCGCGACCTGAAGCACATGCTCGAGGCGCGAGGCTTCGCCGAGGGCAACACCTCGACGCCGGGCGCGTTCGTGATC
>DATEFR010000202.1:0-9689 GCA_035280545.1 Burkholderiaceae bacterium
TCGGCCGACTTTCGACCGAGAAGATCATCTTCATCGGCGCATCGACCGGCGGCACCGAGGCGACGAAGGAAGTGCTGGTCAACCTGCCGCCCGACTGCCCGGCCGTGATGATCACGCAGCACATGCCGCCCGGCTTCACGCGCAGCTATGCGGCGCGGCTCGACGGGCTCGCGCGCATCCGCGTCGCCGAGGCGCGCGACGGCGAGCGCGTGCTGCCGGGCCATGCCTACATCGCACCGGGCGGGCTGCACCTGAGCGTCGAGCGCTCGGGCGCGAACTACATCGCCCGCGTGCAGGACGGCGAGCCGGTGAACCGCCACAAGCCCTCGGTCGAGGTGCTGTTCAAGTCGGCCGCACGCAATGTCGGACCGAACGCGCTGGGCATCATGCTGACCGGCATGGGCGCCGACGGCGCGAAGGCGATGAAGGAAATGCGCGACGCCGGCAGCTACAACCTCGTGCAGGACGAGGCGACCTGCGTCGTGTTCGGGATGCCGCGCGAGGCGATCAACGCCGGTGCCGCGCACGAGGTGCTGCCGCTGCACCAGATCGCGGCCAAGCTGATCGAGCGGCTGCGCAGTACCGCAGGCGCCTCGACCAACCGGGTCTGACGGGCTCGCACCTACCAGCGCCAGCCCAGCGTCCGATAGCCGCGTTCCAGCTCGATCAGGCGCTGCTGCCGCAGCTCGCCACCGCGCCGGGCCCGGTCTTGCAGCGGCTCGGGTGCGCCGATGTCGGCCAGCAGCCGCTCATCGAGCCCCGCCAGCGACTCCAGCCACTCATGGCCCGGCACCTCGGCCGCAGCGGTGTCGCGCTCGTGCCCGCCGAACATCTGCCGCCACAGGCGGCTCAGGCGCTCGCGCCAACCCGCCGGCGCCACCACGCCAGGCCGCACGGGTGCGCCGCGGGGCGGCAACGCAAGAGTCGTCGGGGTCGGCATGGGATGCTCCTCAAATCTCGATGCTGGTAAGCATAGAAGCCCAGATTCCCAAGCGGAATCGATATGTTTGCGTCAATTTGGTCATGTATGCTTACCAGCATGGCCCGCGTTCCCCTGCATGTGCTGCCGACGTTCCGCGCCGTCGCCCGGCTCGAGAACCTGCGCGCGGCAGCCGACGAACTGGCGGTCACGCACAGCGCGGTCAGTCAGCAGATCCGGTTGCTCGAGGAGCAGCTGGGCTTCGAACTGTTCGAGCGGCGCGGCCGGCGCGTCGTGCTGAACCCGGCCGGCGCGGCGCTGCTGCGCGGCGTCGAGCCGGCGCTCGCGCAGATCGACGATGGCGTGCAGGCCGCGGCGGCCGCCGCATCGGGCGCGCAGCAGCGCATGCGTGTGACCGTGCTGCCGTCGTTCGCGCAGCGCTGGCTGCTGCCGCGCATGGGACGCTGGCGCGAGCGCCATCCGGACATCGCACTCGAGATCCACGCGTCACAACAGGTCGTCGACCTGCAGCGCGAAGGTTTTCATGCGGCGATCCGGCAGGGCCGCGGCAATTGGACACCGCTGGTGTGCGAACGTCTGATCGACAGCCCGCTGATCGTCGTGGGTTGTCCCGCCGCGGCGCAGCGCCTGGCCGGACGCGGAGCCGACGCGATCGCGCACGCGCCGCTGCTCGGCAACCCGGGCCGCTGGGAGCGCTGGTTTGCCGCCGCGGGGCTGCCGCGCCAGCGCATCAACCCGGTCGCCGCCTTCAACGACGCCGGGCTGATGCTGCAGGCCGCCGAGCAGGACCTCGGCCTCGCGCTGACGCGTGAGCTGCTGGCGGCCGATGCGATCTGCGAGGGCCGGCTGGTGCGCCTGTCGCCGCTCGAGGTCGACGACGAGCACGGCGACGGGTACTACCTCGTGCACACCGTCGCGCTGGCCGACTGGCCGCCGTTGCATGCGTTGCGGACCTGGCTGTTCGACGAGTTCGGCCACGCGCAGCGGGCGCTGGATGCGGCGTTGCCGCGCACGGCCTGAACGCTAGAGAAACAGCGCCTGCAGATCGTTCAGGAAGTCGAAGCCGCGTGCGCTGGGGTAGACGCGCGCCGCATCGCGCTCGATCCAGCCGCGGCGCGCGGCTTCATCCAGCGTCGCCGCGATCGCCGACAGCGGCAGCCCGGTGCGCTCGCCGAAGCGCGCGAGCTCGAAGCCATCGCGCAGCCGCAGCGCATTCAGCATGAACTCGAACGGCAGCGCCTTGCGCGGCACTTCTTCGTCGCTCGCGATCGCGTTGCCGGCGAGCGCACGCTCGACATAACTCGCCGGATCGCGCCAGCGCTGCTGGCGCACGACCCGATGCGGAAAGCTCAGCTTGCCGTGCGCACCCGCGCCTATGCCGAGGTAGTCGCCGAACTGCCAGTAGTTGAGGTTGTGCGCACACGTGTGGCCCGGCCGCGCGAATGCCGAGACCTCGTAGCGCGCGAGGCCCGCCGCGGTCGTGCGCTCGACGATGCGATCGAGCATCTCGGCCGCAAGGTCATCGTCCGGCACCGCCGGCGGGAACTTCGCGAAGACCGTGTTCGGCTCGATCGTCAGGTGGTAGACGGACAGATGCGGCGGCGCGAACGCGAGCGCGGTCTGCAGGTCCGCGTCGAGCTCGTCCAGCGTCTGCCCGGGCAGCGCGTACATCAGGTCGAGATTGAAGGTGTCGAACGCGGATGCCGCCTCCTCGACCGCGGCACGCGCCTGCGCGCCGTCGTGCACGCGGCCGAGCGCCGCCAGCTTCGCGTCGTCGAAGCTCTGCACGCCGACCGACAGCCGCGTGACACCGGCCGCGCGATAGGCCTTGAAGCGCTCACGCTCGAAGGTGCCGGGGTTCGCCTCCAGCGTGGTCTCGCAGCCGGCCTCGAGCGGCAGACGCGCCCGCACGTCGGCCAGCAGACGATCGATCGCTTCGGGCGAAAACAGGCTGGGCGTGCCGCCGCCAATGAAGATCGAGTGCACGCGCCGGCCCCACACGAACGGCAACGCCGCTTCGAGATCGGCGCGCAGCGCATCGAGATAACGCGCCTCGTCCGGCGGGCCTTTCAGCTCATGCGAGTTGAAATCGCAGTACGGGCATTTCTTCAGGCACCACGGCAGGTGCACATACAGCGAGAGCGGCGGCAGCGCGGACAGCGACAAGGTACCGGCCCGCATGTAGCGCGCGAGACGCTGGTCGACCGACTCGGCGGGTCCTGCGACCTGGCCCGCCGGCTGGATCGGGACGACGGGCTCAGCCAAGGTGCCACACGTCGCGCAGCAGCGCCAGCATCGCGCGGGCCGCGAGCGCGCGGTGGCTGTGCGTGTTCTTCACGTCGGGCGCGAGCTCGGCCGCGGTCTTGCCCAGCGCCGGGATGTACATCAGCGGGTCGTACCCGAAACCGCCGCTGCCGCGCCGCTGCTCCAGGATCTCGCCATGCCAACGCCCGACCGCGATCAGCGGCTCGGGGTCGTCGGCCGCGCGCAGCGCGACCAGCGTGCTGATGAAGTGCGCGCGCCGGTCGGTCGTGCCGGCCAGTCGTTCGAGCAGCAGGCGGTTGTTCGCGTCGTCCTGCGCGCGCCGCTGCGTCTCGCGGTCGGCATCGCGCGGCAACACGATGCTCGCGTAGTGCGCCGAGATCACGCCCGGCGCGCCGCCCAGCACGGCGACGCACAGGCCGGAATCGTCGGCGATCGCCGCGCCACCCACCGCCGCCGCCGCGTGCCGCGCCTTCGTCAGCGCGTTCTCGACGAACGTGCGATGCGGCTCCTCGGCCTCGGCAATGCCGAGCGAGCCCTGCGTGACCAGCTCGACGCCAGCCGGCGCGAGCAGCGCGCCGAGCTCGGCAAGCTTCTTCGCGTTGTTCGACGCGAGGACCAGCCGCATCTGCGCCACCCTCTTCGCTCAGGCCAGGCCCAGCGCGCGGCGCTGCGCGGCGATCAGCTCGCGGATGCCTTTGTCGGCCAAGCCCAGCAGCGCATCCATCTCGGCGCGCGAGAACGCCGCGCCCTCGGCCGTGCCCTGCAGTTCGACAAAACCGCCGGAGCCGGTCATCACGACATTCATGTCGGTGTCGCAGGCCGAGTCTTCGATGTATTCGAGGTCCAGCAGCGGCGTGCCCTGCACGATGCCGACCGAGATCGCGGCGACCGCATCGCGGATCGGCGACGCGGCGATCTTGCCCTGCGCGATCAGCCAGCCCACGGCATCGTGCAGCGCGACGTACGCACCGGTGATCGCCGCGGTGCGGGTGCCGCCGTCGGCCTGGATCACATCGCAGTCGATCGTGATCGTGCGCTCGCCCAACACGGCGAGGTCGACGATGCAGCGCAGCGAGCGGCCGATCAAGCGCTGTATCTCCTGCGTGCGGCCGCTCTGCTTGCCGCGCGCGGCTTCGCGGTCGCTGCGGGTGTGCGTCGAACGCGGCAACATGCCGTACTCGGCCGTGACCCAGCCTTCGCCGCTGCCGCGCTTGTGGGGCGGCACCTTGTCTTCGACCGAGGCGGTGCACAGCACCTGGGTGTCGCCGAACGCGATCAGCACCGAGCCCTCGGCATGGCGGGTGTAGGCGCGCTGAATCGAAACGGGGCGCAGCGCATTGGCGGCGCGATCACTGGAGCGGAGGAACGTCATCCGCGTATTTTGCCCGCGGTCCGCACACCCCTTCGGGACGGGCCGCTTACTTCTTGTTCTGCGACGACGAGCGCCGGATCGCCTCGTTGATCTCGCGGATCGAGCGCTCGATCTCGGCATCGTCGAGCTCGTCCGGCGCGTCGGTGCCGTTGACGCTCGCCTGGATCGTCGATGCGAACACTTCCTCGCCGAGCTGCTCGGTCGAGATGCCGCTGGTGCTGTCGCTGTCTTCGGCGGCTTCCCACTCGACCGCGAGCACCGAGACGTTGTCGCTCTTCGCGCCGCCGTTGCGCAGCGCCTGCTCGACCAGCTCGGGCACCGCGTCGGAGATGTCGCGGCGCGCGAGCTGCTCGGTGATCACGGCATCGTCGACGGTGCCCCAGAGGCCATCGGAGCACAGCAGGATGCGGTCGCCGGATTGCATCAGCAGCGGCCCGACGGTATCGACCACCGGCTTGCCCGGGCTGCCCAAACAGGTGAACAGCACGTTGCGGTTGAAGCGGTCGTTCATCGGAACGACCTGGCTCATCGTCTGCTGCAATTCGGAATACGAGTGGTCGCGGGTGCGCGCGATCAGCTTCTCGCCGCGCACCAGGTACAGGCGTGAGTCGCCGCAGTGCGCCCAGTACGCCGCGTTGCCCTGCAGCAGGCAGGCGACGATGGTTGTGCGCGGCGTGTCGATCAGCGCCTTCTGGGTCGCGTAGCGCAACAGCTGGTGATGGCCCGCGATGATGGCCTCGTGCAGGAAGCGCAACGGATCGGCAAGCGTCGGCTTGGAGTCGCGCTGGAACAGCGCGGCCAGCGTCTGCAGCGCGAGCTGCGAGGCGACCTCGCCCTCCGGATGGCCGCCCATGCCATCGGCGAGCGCGAACAGACCGGAATCGCGCGTGTAGCAATAGCCCATGCGGTCTTCGTTCTTTTCGCGGCCGCCTTTGCGGCTGACCTGGTAGACAGAGAAGCGCATGGCAGGATCAGGCCTTGGCGCCTGTCGTCAAGTTTTCGAGCTGCAGCTTCAGGCGTTCGCTGAAGCTGAGCTTGGTGTAGCGGCGCTCGGTCTCGCGCGCCAGTTCCTTCTGCAGCGCAAACACGCTCTGCGGTCGCGACAGCGGGTCGAGCGACATGCACCACTCGGTCACTTCGATCAGGTTGTCGGAGTAGACGTTGCGCAGGCGCGAGAGGCTGAGCGCGAGCCGGTCCTTCTCGATGCGCTGCGGCGCATCGTTCGGCGGATAGCCCTGCATGCAGGCGTAGATGCACGCACCGATCGCGTAGATGTCGGTCCACGGACCGAGCGTGCCGTCGCGGCGGTACATCTCGGGCGCGGCGAAGCCGGGCGTGTACATCGGACGGATGAAGTTGCCTTCCTTGCTCAGCACTTCGCGCGCCGCGCCGAAGTCCAGCAGCACCGCCTTGTTCTCGTTCGTGATGAAGATGTTCGCGGGCTTGATGTCCAGGTGCAGCATCTTGTGCTGGTGCACGATGCGCAACCCGCGCAGGATCTCGTCGAACAGCGAACGGATCGTGCTCTCGCGGAACACCTTGTCGCGCTTCAGGTCGCGCGCGGTGACGATGAAGTCCTGCAGGGTGTCGCCCTGCAGGTAGTTCATCACCATGTAGACGGTCTCGTTCTCGCGGAAGAAGTTGAGAACGGAGACGACGCTCGGGTGGCTGATCTGCGCCAGCGAGCGGCCTTCTTCGAAGAAACTCTTCAGGCCGAGGCGGTACAGCGGCTGCTTCTCGGGCTTGACGCGCGGCGTCAGCTCGCCGGGCGAACGCTCGGCCAACGACGACGGCAGGTACTCTTTCAGCGCGACGAGGTGGCGGTCCGAATCCTCGCAGAGGTAGACCACGCCAAAACCGCCGGCCGCCAGCTTCTTGATGACCTGGTAGCCGCCCACCACGGTGCCGGATGGCAATGGGGCAGGTTTTGGCTTTGACATAATCGCGCGACTTTTTCCCAGGTGGCCCCGCGCGCAAACACGCGCACGAACGAGAGCAAAGAGCTCATGGCAGTCTACAGCATGACCGGCTACGCCAGCGCCACCGCGGGCGCAACCAGCGGTGACGAATCGTCTGCCTCTGCGGACAATTTGGCAGGGCCGGCGGGCCGCAGCGCCGCTGCGCCGTCGGCCAGCGTCAACGTCGAGCTGCGATCGGTCAACGGCCGCTTTCTCGATCTGGGCTTCCGCTTGCCCGATGAATTCCGCGCGCTCGAGCCGACGCTTCGCGACCTGCTGCAGGGCGCGTTCCGGCGCGGCAAGATCGAGCTGCGGCTGAATGCGCGGGTCGAGTCCGAGACCCATTGGCCGCAACCGCAGCCCGACCAGCTCAACCGGCTCGCCCGGCTCGAAGGCATGGTGCAGGGCTGGCTGCCGAAGGCCCCGCCTTTGTCCGTGCACGAGGTGCTGCAGTGGTGCAAGGGCGGCGCCGCACCCGAGCGGCTCGACGAAACGGCGCTCGATGCCGCGAAGCGCTGCATCGAAGGTCTGCGGGAAGCGCGCGCCCGCGAAGGTGCACGGCTCGTCGCGGTATTGATGGAGCGGGTGCAGCGTCTGCGCGAGCTCGCGCGGCAGGCCGAGCCGCTGGTGCCGGCCGTCGTGCAGCGCCAGCAGCAGCGCTTCCTGGAACGCTGGCAGGAAGCGCTGGAGGCCACCGGTGCCACGCAGACGATCTCGCGCGAGGCGCTGCAGGAGCGCGCGCTGAACGAAGCCGCGGCCTACGCGATCCGTATCGACGTGGCCGAGGAGCTGTCGCGCCTGCGCGCGCACCTCGACGAGATCGAACGCCTGCTGAAGACCGGCGGCGAAGTGGGCAAGCGCCTCGATTTCCTGATCCAGGAGCTGCTGCGCGAAGCGAACACGCTGGGCTCGAAGGCCTCGGCACTCGAGCTGACCAACATCTCGGTCGAGATGAAGGTTGCGATCGAGCAGTTGCGCGAGCAGGTGCAAAACCTTGAATGACGCTTGACGGTATACAAACCGTTGTCAGACAAGCCGAGCTCAGGTGCAAGGTGCCTGAGCAAGGTCTCCCATACGCGCCGTAGAGATCGGAGCGCGTGATTGCGCCGTTGCTCATCGGTGCCCTCTCTCACCGCGCATCTGTTAACGGGATGGCGTTGCCACTGGTACGTCCGATGGACAACGTGGAGCGGATGGATCCTTCGATCATCGTCTTCGTCGACCCCGTGGGCATGCCGGAGGCACCCAGGACAGCGGGTACGGCCGCTTGCCGCACGTTCCTTTTCGCCGTCGACTAGAACTATCTGACGTATGAATGGAACAAATGCGCCCCCACCATCTCATCCTCAGCGCGTCCTTGAGCTCGCGCGAACCAAAGGACTGCGGCGCGAACAGTCGTGTGAAGGACTACCTGGACCTCTGGGTCATGCTTGGTCGCGAGACCTTGGATGCGGCTTTGCTGGCAAGGGCATGATTCGCTGGAGGGGCGCGCAAGCGATCACCCATCCCCTTGAACGACGCGAAGAAGTCGCTCAGGACTGCACCAGTGCGAGAACACGAAGCGGCGACCCCGAGCCACCCCGGATCTTCAACGGCGCTGCCACGATGACCGCTCCCTGCGGCGGCAGCTGCTCGAGGTTGCGCAGGCACTGCAGCCCGTACTTGTTCGCGCCATGCATCAGCGTGTGGCACGGATAGGGCGTCGTCCACGCGTAGGACTGGCCGGCGTCGGTGTTGATCGTCTCGACGCCGAAGCCACGCACATTGCGTTGCTGGATCAACCACTCCACGGTCTCTTGCGTGGGGCCGGGCGTGTGCGCACCGTCTTCGCGCATGTTCACGAAGGCGGCCGGATCGCCGATGCGCTTGCTCCAGTCGGTGCGCAGCAGCAGCCATGCGCCGGCGGGGATGCGACCGTGCTTCGTCTCCCAGGCTTCGAGGAAGCCTACTGTCAGCAGCCAGTCCGGGTCGGCGGCGACATCGGCACTGGCGTCCACCACGCAGGCCGGACCGATGAACTGGCGCGGGTCGATGGTGTCGACGCTGTTGTTCGCATGGTCCTTGCCCGTGACCCAATGCACCGGCGCGTCGAAGTGCGTGCCGGTGTGTTCGCCGCAGGAGAAGTTGTTCCAGTACCAGCCGGGGCCGGCTTCGTCGTAGTGGGAGATGCGTTCCGTCTTGAACGCCCACACCTGCCCGAACTGCGGCGGCAGCTGCAGCGCCGGAAAGTCCGACGACAGGGCGTGCGTGAGGTCGACGACCTTCAACGCGCCGCTGGCAATGTCGTGTGCGAAATCGGCAAGGGACGTCGTCATCGTGGTGTCTCCTGGTTGAGGGTGGGGTTCACGCGGCGCCCAGCGTCTGCGCGAGATGGAAGCCCGAGCCGCCACCCAGACCGGGGCCGGGATGCGTGGACGCGCCGATGTGCCACAGGTGGGCCACCGGCGTCGCGTGGTTGCGCAGCGAGCGCATCGGCCGCCACAGGAACGACTGATCGAGGCTGCATTCCCCGCCGTAGGGGTCGCCGCCGACCAGATTCATGTTGAGGCCTTGCAGGTCTGCCGGGGACAGCACCGCGCAGCCGAGCAGGCTGCTGCGCAGGTTCGGCACCTGGCGCGCGATGCGCTCGATGACGCGATCGGCATAGGCCTTGCGCAACTCGGGCGTCCACTGGCGGCTTGCGGGCACCGCAATCTCGCCTGCCGCATCGGCCACTGGCTCACGCGGGCATTCGGGCAGCTGCACCCACAGGATGTGACGGCCCTCGGGAGCGCGGCTCGGATCCAAGGCGGTCGGCTGAGCCACGCAGATGGTCGGCTCGGCCGGCAGGAGCCCGCGCTCGGCCTCGTTGACCGCGCGAGACACGGCATCCGGCCCTGCGCTCAAGTGGAGGTAGCCGACGCGATCGAGCTCGCGGCTCGGCCACCGCGGCGCCTCCGACAGCGCCAGGTGGATCTGCATGTTGCCCTTGCCGTAGCGCCAGCGCCGGGATTGCCCGGCCACCTCGGGCGGCACCGCGGCGGTGTCCAGCAAGCGACCGTAGAGCTGCGTCGGGGTGACGTTGCAGATCACCTCGCCCGCACGGATCTCTCGACCGTCGCGCAGGCGCACACCCACCGCACGGCCACGCTCGACGAGCACGCGCTCGACGTCG
>DATEFR010000203.1:0-2060 GCA_035280545.1 Burkholderiaceae bacterium
ACCGCTGCGACCGCGTCTACCCGCTGCATGCCTGCCCGGGCTCGATGCAGGAGCTCGCGCCCAAGGGCTTCCTGGTCGAGTCGCACGAGATCACGCTGAGCGGCGTCTGCGCGGATTGTCGGCAAGGCGGCGGCAAGGCCAAGGCGAGAGCGATCGCATCATGATGATGTCGATGGCCGACATCCCGACCGGCGGCCTCGCGCTGTTCCTGCTGCTCGGCCTTCGCCACGGCGTCGAGCCCGACCACATCGCCGCAATCGATGGCCTGACGCTGCGCGCGATCGACAAGCACGAGCGCCACGCGCCGTGGACCGGCGCGCTGTTCGCGCTGGGACACGGCGCCGCGGTCGCCGTGCTCGCGATCGCGGTCAGCCTGTTCGCCGCCGCGATCACGCTGCCCGAGACGCTGCTCGCGGTGATCGACTGGCTGCCGGTGATCCTGCTCTTGATGCTGGGCGTGTGGAACCTGCGCGCGCTGCTCGCACCGGGCCCCTACCAGCCGACCTCGCTGCGCATGAAGCTGATGCCGGCGCGCCTGCGTGAACGCACCGACGTGTGGGCCACGGTCGCGATGGGCGTGCTGTTCGCGCTGGTCGTGGACACGCTCGCGCACGTCTCGGCCTGGAGCGTGTTCGCGACGCACCGCGGCGGCTGGGCCGCCGGCGTGCTCGCCGGAGCGCTGTTCTCGACCGGCATGCTGGTCACGAGCACCGCCGACTCGCAGCTGCTGTGCCGGCTGCTGCGCAGCGACAACGCCGAGGCGGTGCAGCTGCGGTATCGGCGCGCAGTCGGCTGGTTCGTCGTCGCACTGTCGTTCGGCGTCGCGCTGCATGGCATCGGCGCGCGGCTGGGCTGGTTCGACGAGGTCGACGAAACGCTGGCCGCCTGGCTGGGCAGCGGCAGCGTCGCGGTCGTTGCGCTGCTGTGGTGGTGGATGCGGCGGCGCCGCGCACCGGTGGTGCAGGCACCGTGACCCGCCATCTCATCGCGCGGCTGTGCGTCGCGGCGGCCACGGCGCTGCTTGCGCCCGCCATGTCGCGGGCCGAAGCGCCGCATGAACACGGCGTCGTGCACCTGGACATCGCCGTCGACAAGGCCAGGATCACGATCCAGATGAGCTCGCCGCTGGACAACCTGCTCGGCTTCGAACGCGCACCGCGCAACGACGACGAGCGGCGCCGCGTGGCGGCACTGGTCGCCACGCTGCGCGCCCCGGCGGCGCTGTTCGCGATCGACCCGGCCGCCGGCTGCAGGCCGGGTGCGGTCGAGCTCACGTCGGCGGCGCTGCAGCTCGGCAAGCCCGATCCCGCGGAGCTCCAGGCCGGCCATGCCGACATCGATGCGAGCCTGGAGTTCGACTGCGCCGAAGCGGGCCGCGCCGCCTTCGTCGACACGGCCTTGTTGTTCCGCACCTATGCCGGGATCCAGCGCATCGTGGTGCAGGTCGCATCGAGTCGCGGCCAGCGCATGGTCACGCTGACCCGCGCGGCGCAGCGCATCGTGTTGCCGCGCTGACGCGCCGCGCCCGAACCGCACGATGCTCGAGATCGAAGCGCTCCGTTTTGCGTGGCGCGGCGCCGTGCACGACACGTTGCAGATCGACACGCTGACGGTGGCGCGCGGCGAGACGCTGTTCCTGTACGGCCCGAGCGGCACCGGCAAGAGCACGCTGCTGGGCCTGCTCGCCGGCGTGCTGATGCCCAGCCGCGGCCAGGTGCGTCTGCTCGGCGTCGACTGGGCCTCGCTCTCGGCGGCGCAGCGCGATGCGCGGCGCGCCGAACACGTCGGCTACATCTTCCAGCAGTTCAACCTGCTGCCCTACCTCAGCGTGCTCGACAACGTGCTGCTGACGGTGCGTTTCTCCGCGCGGCGCGGCGCGCAGGCCGCGCGGCATGCCGGGTCGGCCGTCGAGGCGGCGCAGTCGCTGCTGCAGCGCTTCGGCCTGGCCGCGGCGTTGTGGCGGCGCCCGGCGGCGATGCTGTCGGTCGGCCAGCAGCAACGCGTCGCCGCGGCGCGCGCGCTGATCGGCCGGCCCGAGCTCGTGATCGCCGACGAGCCGA
>DATEFR010000204.1:0-2426 GCA_035280545.1 Burkholderiaceae bacterium
ACGACCCTCGACATCGACAGCACCGCCCTCGAGGCGGCGCGTCAGCTCGCTGCGCATCGGGCACAGTCGCTCGGTGCCGTGGTGTCCGAACTGATTCTGAAGGGCCTGCACGCGGAGGCGCCGGCCACGCGCAAGGCCGGCTTCCCGGTCTTTGCGGGCGCGGGTGGCAAGTCCATCACGCTGGACGACGTCAAGGCAGCCGAGGACGACGCGTGACACGCGCCGGGCGCCAGGCCACCGTCTGGCTGCTCGACGCGAACCTGTTGATCGCGCTGACCCAGGCGGCGCATGTCCATCACGCGGAAGCGCACCGCTGGTTTGCGCTCGAGCCGCATCGCCGCTGGGCGAGTTGTTCACTGACCCAGCTGGCATTCGTCCGGCTGACGAGCAACCCGAAGGTGGTTGGCAGCGCGATCAGTCCGGCCGAAGCCGTGCACGCACTGGTCACGATGACCGGACAGGCCGGACATGAATACTGGGCCGAGTCGCCCGAGCCGGCGCAGGCATCGACGCTGCACAGTGCCGCATTGGTCGGTCACCGCCAGGTGACCGACGCCTACCTGCTCGCCCTCGCCGCGCACATGCGCCAGCGGCTTGCGACGCTGGACCGCGGGTTGTTCACGTTTGCCGGCGCGCTGGGGCTGGGCGCGCACATCGAACTCGTCACCGCCCCGTTGCCGGCGCAGGAGCCGGTGCGGCGGTACGCCGCCAGGCGGGGCTGAACCCACCGCGCCGCGTCCTTCAGATCTCGAGCTTCGACCCCAGCTCGACCACCCGATTCGTCGGCAGCCGCAGAAAGTCGGCCGCCGCGGCCGCGTTGCGGTGCATGCTCGCGAACAGCTTTTCGCGCCAGGTCGCCATGCCGCTGCCGATGGTCGGGCTCACGATGTCGCGCGACAGGAAGTACGAGGTGTCCATCTCGTCCACGTTGCAGCCGCGCGGCCTCAGCAGCTCGAGCGCCTCGGGCACGTCGGGGTCGTTCTTGAAGCCGAAGTGCAGCGTGACCTGCCAGCAGTCGTGGCCGAGCGGCTCGACCTCGCAGCGCTTGTCGAAGCGGATCCACGGCACCTCGTGGTGGCGCACGGTGACGAACAGATTGGTCTCGTGCAGCACCTTGTTGTGCTTCAGGTTGTGCAGGAGCGCGTTCGGCGTCAGCCCCTGGTCGCTGACCAGGAACACCGCGGTACCGGGCACGCGGGTCGGCGGGCTGATGAACACCGACTCGAGAAAGCTCTTCAGCTCGATCGCCTCTTCGCGCATGCGCTCGTGCATCAGGCGGCGGCCCTGCTTCCAGGTCATCATCAACGTGAACATCACGATGCCGATGGCAACCGGGAACCAGCCGCCCTCGAACACCTTGACCACGTTGGCGCTGAAGTAGACGAAGTCGACCAGGAAGAAGAAGCCGGTCGCCGCGAAGCACAGCGACCACGGGTACTTCCAGCCATAGCGGACCACGAAGAAGGTCATCGTCGTCGTGATCAGCATGTCGATCGTCACCGCGATGCCGTAGGCCGCGGCCAGCTTGTCGGTCGACTGGAACACCAGCACCGCGATCACGATGCAGACGTACAGGCCCCAGTTGATGAACGGCACGTAGATCTGCCCGGTTTCGCGCACCGACGTGTGCATGATGCGCAGGCGCGGCAGATAGCCGAGCTGGATGGCCTGTTTGGTGACCGAAAACGCCGCGGTGATCAGCGCCTGCGAGGCGATCACCGCCGCGCAGGTGGCCAGGCCGATCAGCGGGGCCAGTGCCCAGGTCGGCGCCATCTCGAAGAACGGGTTGCCGACCTTCTCCGGGTGCTGGAGCAGCATCGCGCCCTGGCCGAAGTAGTTCAGCACCAGCGCCGGCATCGCCAGGCCGAACCAGGCAAGCCGGATCGGGCGCTTGCCGAAGTGGCCCATGTCGGCATACAGCGCCTCGGCGCCCGTCACGCACAACACGATCGACCCGAGCGCGATGAACGCGATGCCGCTGTGCGCGAGCAGGAACTCGAGCGCGTAATGCGGGCTCAGTGCCCGCAGGATGACCGGGTAGTCCACGATGTGCTGCAGGCCCAGCACGGCCAGCACGCCGAACCACAGCACCATGACCGGGCCGAAGTAGCGCCCGATGTTGCCCGTGCCGTGGCGCTGCACGAGGAACAGCGCGGTCAGCACGACCAGCGACACCGGCACGATGTAGTGGTGCAGCGCGGGCGCGGCCACGCCGAGGCCCTCGATCGCGCCGAGCACCGTGATCGCCGGCGTGATCACGCCGTCGCCGAAGAAGATCGCGGTGCCGAAAATGCCCAGCAGCAACAGGCGCCGGCGCAGGGTCGGACGCCCCTTCACAGCTTGCGAGGCGAGCGCCAACATCGCGATCAGGCCACCCTCGCCGTTGTTGTCGGCACGCAGGATCAGCACCACGTACTTGATCGAGA
>DATEFR010000205.1:0-9986 GCA_035280545.1 Burkholderiaceae bacterium
CGGAACCGCCGGCACCCGCTGCAACACCGCGCACGCCGCGCCCGCGCAAGCCCGCGCCGCCGACCGGAGCGCCCGAGCCAGCAGTCGACGAGGCCGCACGCGGCAACAGCTATGCGCAGTACGTCGAGCTGATCAGCGCAGCGACCGACGCCGAGACAGCCGGGCTCACGCTCGACGAAGCGCGCAGCATGCTCGACCCCGAACAGCTCGATGACCTGGCGGCGGTGTATCGCCGCAAGTGGGTCGACGAAGCATGAGCCGCGAACCCGAGCGCATCACGCCGGTGTGCACCGCGTTCGCGCGTCGCGTCTTCGTGAGCGCACCGGGCGTGCGCCTGACATGGGAAGCGTTGAATGTCGGCATGGAGCAATTCAACGCACAGCACGACGACGCGCAACCCGCGCGCCGCATTCAACCGATAGGGAGCCCGAACGCATGAACCGCTTTGCCCTTCCCGCTTTCACGCCCGTCGTCGTCGAACACATCAACCTGCGCGACGAGTCGCACGGGGATGACAAGGTGCCGGCCGTCGACATCAAGCTGTCCAAGGAAATGCACAACAGCGTGCTTGAACAGTTCGCGCCGGGGCTGCGCTCGTGGCTCTACTTCAAGTCGACCACGCCGCGCGAGGCCGCGAAGAACGAGCCGCAGGGCGCGCTCGAACTCGACGAGGGCGAGCCGAACGACCGGCCCGACCTGCGCTTTCCTGAGCTTGATGTGCTGAAGTGGCACGGCGAGCAGCTCGGCCGCGTGCTCACGCTCGAATACGGCATCGGCGGCAAGTCGAACGTTCGCCTGTCCGACTGCAGGGCCAACGAATTCCGCCTCGAATGCAAAGAGGGCGGCACGGTGAAGGTGACATGGCGCGTTCAGCGCGCGCAGCCCGACGAGCGCGCTGTCGGCAAGCTCTCAAGCCTCCTGAAGCACGAGGTACAGGCAATGCTCGTCGGCTCGCCGGAAAGCGAATCGCTGCTCGAACAGAATGGCAGCCCGAGCAGCAGCGACGACGACGTGCAATGGCCGTTCGAGACGAGCGTCGGCACGGTCAACGGCGAGCCACTCGAACAGCCCGCACCATGAACGAACCCGGGCGGCTGCTGTTCTATGAGCGCTGGAATGCTTGGCCCAAGCCATCCATGCCAGAAACCGAGGAACTATTCGAGGCTGAACTGTGCTTGGCCTTTTACTGCGGTGCCATCGCCTTGTGGAAGCTCGCGGAACTGATCGATGCGGAGGAACGCGAGGATGTCGCCAACGAGGCGATGACGGCGGTACGTCACGAGCTGTATGACTTCGTTGCGTTGATCAACGCGCGTGCGAGCAAACCATCATGACCTCCGCGAACCTGCTGCCGGCGCCAGCAGAGGAACAGGCGTGAACCAGTTCGAGCAAGCGTGGCAGGAGTGGGCCGACACGTGCGTCGACGCGCGACTGCTCGCACCCGACCGCGCGACGCTGCGCATCGTGTTCTATTCGGGCGCGATGACGTGGGAGCGCATGGCGCTGCACATCCGCACGAGCAACAGGCAAGAGGACGCGCTCGCGATGCTGGCCGAGCTGTACGAGGAAATGCGCGTGTTTGCCGAGACGATGATCAGGGAGCTAAAGCAATGAACGTCCACGCCATCGACACCGAGCAGGCCGCGCCGCTCGCGAAATACATCACGGTCAAGCTCGCCGCCGCGGTCTACGGCATGACCGAAAAGGCGATCCGCCGCCGTATGGAAGAGGGCGTATGGCTCGAAGGCCGCGAGTGGCGCCGTGCGCCCGATGGCCGGCTGTACGTCATTCCGCGCGGCGTCGACGCGTGGATCGAACGCGGCGGCAAGACCACCCGGGCGCGCGCACATCCCCCTAAAGAGGGGTCGATTCCGGCTTGATTACGTCTTGACGCATTCAAGACGGCTCGAATAGAGTCTCGGGGGTGGCGGGCAATCACGCCCGGCGCACTTCCAATCACGGGAACACCATGAAACGCCTGTTCGTATCGCTGTCCCTCTTCGCTGGCTTTTTCTTCGCGCTGCTGTGCTCGGTCGGCTACAGCCACGCCGTCTACGAAGTGTTCGCCGAGCCGCTGCGCAAGCTCGCCGCGGTGTTCGTCGGCGTCGCATGACGCGACCCCGCCCCGCATCACTGAGGCCCGCCACGTGCGGGCCTTTTTGATTGCGTCATACGTGGCACATGATTTCGTTGTACACTGTGAGCCCCGAGACAACCCACGCGCAGGCAAAACCATGCCAAAACGTAAGCCCACCACGCACGGCGGCAAGCGCGCCGGTGCCGGCCGCAAGCCGCTCGCCGAGGGCATCGACTCGGTGCTGATCAGCGTCCGGGCAACGCCCGACCAGCGCGACAAGTTCCACCAGCTCGGCGGCTCCGAGTGGTTTCGCCGCGCACTGAACCGGGCCAAGGTGCCCACCCCCGAGGGAGCCTGACATGGCACGACAAGGCAACGGCGTCGAGGTCCGCGCGAACTCGATTCGCCTATGGTTCATGCTCGACGGCGTGGCGCAGCGCAAGACGCTGATGGTCGGCGGCGAGCCGATGCGCCCGACCGCGGCGAACATCAAGCGCGCGAACGCGATCGGCGCCGAGATTCGCGAGCGCATCAAGTACGGCACGTTCGTGCTGGCCGACTACTTCGGGCCGGGCGGCGGCGACAGCGGCGCCCCGGTCACGGTCGGCGTGCAGCTCGACACGTGGCTCGCCGCGCAGCGCCTCGAAGGCTCGACGCTGGCCGGCTACAGCAGCGCGGTGAACTTCTGGAAGGCGGGCAAGGCCGACAAGGCGGGCACCACGCTGATCGGCACCCTGCCGTTGCGCGCGTTACGCAAGAGCCACATTCTCATCGCGCTCGCGGCGCGCGCGAAGCTCAGCGGCAAGACCGTGAACAACTACGTTTCCGTGCTGCGCGAAGCGCTGCAGCTCGCGGTCGACGACGAGCTGCTCGACGAGAACCCGAGCGCGACCGTGCCGCGCGCGAAGTGGCAGCAAGAGGAACCCGACCCGTTCAGCCGCGAAGAGGCCGAGCTGATCATCGCCGACATGCTCGCGCACTACCCCGAGCAGGTCGGCAACCTCGTCGAATGGCGCTTCTTCTCGGGCGTGCGCACGTCCGAGGCGTTCGGGCTGCGCTGGCCGTCGGTCGACCTGTTGGCCGAGTACACGAAGATTCACGAGGCCGTCGTGCGCGGCGAAAAGAAGTCGAAGACAAAGACCGCGGTCGCGCGAAACGTCCGCATGAACAGCCGCTCGAAAGCGGCGCTGACCCGGCAGGCCAAGCACACCCGGCTCGCCGCTGAGTACGTGTGGCTCGACCCGCGCTACGGTACGCCGTGGACCGAGGAACGTGCCTTCCGGCGCAGCTACTGGACCCCGACCCTCAAGCGGCTGGGCATCCGCTACCGCCCGCCGAACCACATGCGCCACACCTACGCGACGATGATGCTGATGGCCGGGCGCCGACCGGGGTGGTGCGCGAAGCAGATGGGGCACTCGACCGAGATGTTCTATCGCACCTACAGCAAGTGGCTCGACGGCGAGCAGGATGACCGCGAAATCGACGCGCTCGAAGCGTGGCTCGAAGAGGGCGCGGCCAGCACCAGCACCAGCACGCCACGCAAGCGGCGGTAGCGGATTGCCATCGGCCCCCCCCTTCCGCAACGACAGCGGCGCCCACGTGGCGCCGCTTGATTTTGTACAACAGGGAAGTGCCGATACTTCCCCAGAACTTCCCCGAAAACTGCGAGAAGCGCGTAAGTTGTTGATTTTAAAGGGAAATTGTGGGGTGGCTGATGGGACTCGAACCCAATCGCGGGGGAAACGGCTTTCGTTCCCCTCGGCGCCCGTGGATGCCCGTTTACCTATGAAAACCGGGGTTTCGTCGGTGCTGGCGATGCCCCTCCGCGCCCTCGAATTCCCCGAATACTTCCCCGGATTCTTCCCCAGGAATCAAGCGCGCTATGCACCGGCGTGCACATGCGCGCGTCACCTCGGCGACAACAGGGTCGGGCTACCTTTCATCAAGGTGTCAGTGAATCCCTAACCTTGCAATCGTTGCGGAAATTAATGCATCGCTTCGGAACTAGGGACATTGGCAATAGGATGCCAAACCGCGGAGCGTGGGCTCTCGGGCAAAGCCCAGGTGCAACCCGTTGCCGCAGGTTCAAACCAAACATCAGGAAGGGGCAAGCATGGCAGCCAAAGGCGAAGTCGCGGGATGGGTTCGATGGAAGCCCGACGAGTACCTCAGGATCGCAGTGTGTGCACTGCCGCTCATCGACAAGGGCAAAGACATCAGCGCCGCGTTCTACGCGGCACAGCGACAGGCCCTACACCGTGACCGCCGCCGCGAACTCGACGACATCCGCAAGCTGAACTATTCGGGCACGCCGCAGAAGTACGTCGATCAAGCCCGCGCACTGCCTGCGGCCGAGCGCCTCGCGCTGCAACCACCCCCGCCCGCACCACGCAAGGCACCGCCGCCGCGCGTCACGCTTGATGCAGGCCGCGACTACGGCGGCGAGGGGCTCGTGCGATGGACCGGCCGCGAATGGGCCTTGATCGCGCGCCGCGTGAAGCACTGGCAAGACAAGGGCGACACGCGCACGCTGTCGCGACTGGTGATCGAAGCGCAGGAGGTCGAGTTCGAGCGCGACCGGCGCAGGCCCGTCGCCAGCATTCAGCAGTCAACCACCGGCGGCAAGCTCGAACGGCTGATCGCCGATGGCCTCAAGGCCGGCTGGCAAATCGAGCACATCGCGCTCAAGCCTGACAGCAGCAGCACCGAGCCCGCGCCGAGCACCGACATTGCAGAGAGCCCCGAGGCCGAAGCGGCGCGCATCGAAGAAATGGCGATGTACGACCCGCAGCAGGCGGCAGCGGCCCAGGCCGCGCAAACGGCCGTAGAGGCGCCGATCGCGGTCGAGGCCACTACCCCACCAGCCCCCAGCAATCGAACGCTCAGCGAGGCGGCTAGGGCCTTCGGCGATACGGTGATGCAGGCACTCGACAAGCTGCTCGCCACGCACGCCGCAATCATGCTCAGCAACGTGCAGGCGAAGCTCGAACAGCAGGCCGCGACCACCGCCGTCAGCATCGCCGCAATGATCGAGCGCGGCATGCGCGAGACGGTGCACCGGATCGTCGAAGTCGAACTCGGTGGGCCGGTGTCCGCGCCGGCTGCGGCTGCGGTGCATGCGCCGTCGCTCAAGGTCGATGTGTTCGCCTTCCCTGACGCGAGCTTGCAAGACAAGGTGCAACGCGAGGTCCGCGCCACATTCAACGGCAGTACCGACCTGCGTTTCGTCAACCCGGATACGCGCCACTACACACCCGACCGCGAGCGGTACTGCATCATGCTGACGCAGCGCATCCCGCGACCATTGGCAAACAGCATTACGGCAGTCGGCATCGAGCCTATCTACGTCAAGGCGACGCCTGCTCACGTGGTGCACGCGATCGAAGAGCTGCACCGCGCAAACGGCACCGCTGAGCACTGATGCTGTTCGACGCCCGCCCGCCGCGCGGCAGCCCGGACTCGGAGCCGTGGAAGTACGAGCCTGATCGCGTCGCGTGGCGCGATCCGAGCACCGGCCTGCAATGCCTGATCCTGCGGTCGGGCCTGGGCAGTCTCTGCGGCTACGTGCGAGTCCCGCGCGACCACCCGATGCACGGCATGCACCGGCAGCGGCCGGTGTGGCGCTTGCTCGTGCATGGCGGCATCACGTTCGCCGGCCGCATCCGTTGGGATCGCAAGACGCGCGGGCATTGGTTCGGGTTCGACTGCGCGCATGCATTCGACCTCGTGCCGGGGATGCTTGAACCGCGCCGGCTGCTCGGCATGGTGGCGGGCGCCCCTGAGAAGTACCGCACCGTTCAATACGTGCGCTATCACTGCGAGCTGCTCGCGACACAGCTCGCGCGAAAGGGGAGACATGAAACGAGCCCGTGACGCCCTGCCCCCGTTCGGCTACGCGTACACGACGGCGACCATCAAGGGCGCGCGGGCCATGATGACGCCGCGCGAACGGGTGATGGAGCGCGCGTGCTTCGCGCATTGGCACGCGGAGTTTCGGCGCATGGGTGTGCAGCCCGGCGTCGACGCGCCGAGCATCGCCTACACCGTGCATTGCCTCGTCGACGAGCGCATGCAGGTGATGCGCGAAACCTCGAAGCACGGCCCCGACATCAAGTGCAAGCGCGGATGCGCGGCCTGCTGTCATCTGAGTGTGGACGTGTCGCCGCAAGAGGCGATCCTGCTGCGCGTGATCGCGAAGGATCAGGGCATCCCGATTGACGAAGCGCGGCTCGACCGGCAGGCGAGCAAGAGCTTTGACACGTGGCACGAGCTGCCGGTCGAGGATCGGCGCTGCGTGTTCCTCGGCGAGGACAACGCCTGCCGCGTGTACGAGCACCGGCCCGGCGCGTGCCGTAAGTACACCGTGAAAAGCGACCCCGAGCGCTGCGACATGGACAAGTACCCCGGCGGCGAGGTCGCCATCGTGTTCGATGTCGAGGCCGAAATCATCCAGTCGGCGGCGATGACGGTTTTCGGCGCGCGGTCGATGGCCGAGCAGCTCATCGCGACGCGCGAAGGCCCTGCATGAACTTCGACCTCAAGCGCCCGTGCAGCAATTGCCCGTTTCGCAAGGTCGGCGCGATCGAGCTGCACGTCGACCGGCTGCCGTCGATCATTGCGTCGCTGCTCGCCGACGATCACGAGTGGTTCATGTGTCACAAGACCATCGCGCAGGCGCGGCGCGGGCGCAGTCAATGCGTGGGCTCGATGGTGTACCTGCTCAAGGCCGGTGCGCCGAGTGTGTCGATGCGCGTCGCCGCTGCGGTCGGCGTGCTCAAGTTCGACGAGCTGCGCGCCCAGGCCGACACGATCATCAATCCACAAAGCGAGTAGCCAAGATGCCAGTAGCAGCCAAAGCTTTTTGCGTCGTCACCGCCGGCCTCATTCCCGGCGAGCCGATGGCAGAGTTTTCCCGCCAGTGGGGTTACACCTCGGTCGATTACGACGCCGACCGCCAGCGCCCCGAGGGCACACCGTCGAAGTTCGAGCAGAACTGCGACGAAGCCACGAAGTACGCGCGCGACCTGATGGACCCTTCGCGGTTGAACTGGGTCAAGGTTGAGTTCGTATGGGTGTAGCGACATCGCTGTTAACGATGTGGGTGGTGTACGACCACCCGCTCGACTGGCCCAGTCACTTCGTCGGCCGGCTGCACGAAGTCCACACGAGCGGCGCATCGGTGCCCACGCGTCAGATAGTGCTATCCGACACGCTCGACGGCGTGCGCCGCAAGCTGCCTTTCGGGCTGACGTGCATTCCGCGGCATCCGAACGACGACCCCAACATTGTCGAGGTGTGGCTATGAAGCTTCCATCATGGGCACGCGTGCGCGTCACGTATGCCGGCGACACGCGCGACGCGAAGAGGCAACCATGATCGGCCCAGGCAAGTACGACGACGTGTGCACGCAGGTGCGCGAGCAAACGCAGGCTGAGGGCGTGGTGCTGATCATTGCCGATGGCAAGCTCGGCAGCGGATTCAGCATGCAGGCGCCAATCGACCTGCATGCGGCATTGCCGGGTGTGCTCGAAGGGCTCGCCGAACGCATCCGCACCGACTGGACGGCCGGCGAGAATGCCGACCCCATGTCCGAATACCAAACCGCCGCGTTCATGCTCCTAACCCTCGGCAAGGCCGCGGGCATGCTGAGCCGCGAAGACCTCAAAGCCGGGCTTGTCGCATCGCTGCGCGCCGGCAAGCTGAGCCCTGAGTACCTCGTGTACCTGCGCGACAAGATCGACGCCGTGCTGCGCGAGAGCAAACGCGACGACAACGAAGGACAACCCGCATGAACACGCTGCGCCCCGGCCTGCCACCCCTGCCGCCGAAGATGGCAGCCCTACCCATCGACAAGCGCGGGTTCCCGGTCCCCTATTTCGTCGCGATCATCAACGGCGAGCCCGACCATCGCATCGTTGAACCGCGCGCGGTGAAGGCGTGCATTGAACAAAAGCGGTGCTGGATATGCGGCGGGCCGCTCGGGGTCTATCGGTCGTTCACGGTCGGCCCGATGTGCGCGGTCAACCGGATCAGCGGCGAACCACCATCGCACCTCGAATGCGCGCGCTACGCGGCGCAGGCGTGCCCGTTCCTGTCGCGCCCGCACGCGCACCGCCGCGAGGCCGGCAAGCCCCCTGAAACGCATGTGAACGAGGCGATGCTTGCCCGGAACCCCGGCGTCGCGCTGATCTGGACGACACGCACCTATCGGCCGTTCAAAGGCGGCGGCACGGTGCTGTTTGAAATGGGGTCGCCCGACACTATGGAGTGGTACGCCGAGGGCCGCAACGCGACGCGTGCCGAAGTCGACGAGTCGATCGCATCGGGACTGCCCACCTTGATCGGCATGGCCGAAGCCGAGAACGACACCGAGGGGCTGCGCATCATTCAGCGGCGCATCGCCGAGCTGAACGACGTACTCGACCGCACGTTTGCAGCATGATGAACCGTCACTAGGAGGCCCTACACGTGAGCAAGTACCTCGAACTGAAACAGCAAATCGAAGCGCTGAACGCGCAGCTCGAAGAGACGCGCGCCGCTGAGTTCGATGAGCAGGTCGCCGACATCAAGGCGCGCATTGACGCTTTCGGCATCAAGCCCGAGCAGCTCTACAGCAAAGACGAGCTGAGCGAGCCCGCGCCGAAACCGAAACGCGTGCGGCTGCCGGCCAAGTACGCGTTGAACGGGCACACGTGGAGCGGCAAGGGCAATCCGCCCGCGTGGTATCGCGAGGCGGTTCGCAACGGCAAGCGGCCTGACGAAATGCTCATCGCATAGGGGGCGCGCGCGATGAGCGAGGACAACATCACGGCGCTGCCGAGCGCCGCCGGCCTGCCCGAAAACCCGCTCGCGCTGACGACCTCGCGCGCACCGAGCATGTACTGCCCGCATGGCGCCGTGATCCTCGACGACCACACGCGCACCGTGACGTGCGCGAATGTGCAATGCGGAGCGACGCTCGACCCGTTCAATTTCCTTCGCTCGAATGCATCGACGATCGCACGCGCATGGAGTTCCTACCGCGAGGTATCGAACAAGGCGAGCGAGATTGCCGAGCGCGTGCACGTTCTCAAGAAAGAAGGGCTCTCCGGAATAACGTGTGGAAGTGACCATGTTGCTTCATAATCAAAGAACGGAATTTCGTGTGGAAAGAGAGCATGCGCGACCCCTTCAAAATCGACGGCCCGACCTGTCTGAGCTTCAGCATGGGAAGGACCAGCGGCTACATGCTCTGGAGGTTCCTCCAGGCCAACGGCGGGATGCCTGCCGAGGCGGTTGTGGGCCTCGCCAACACGGGCAAGGAGGAGGAGGCGTCGCTGCGGTTCGGCAAGCGCATCCAGGACGAATGGGGTGTGCCCATCACTTGGCTGGAATACCGGGACAACGAGGCCGGCTTCGCCGTGGTGGACTTCGCTTCGGCCAGCCGCAAGGGGGAGCCCTTCGAGGCCATCATCCGGAAGCGCTCTTACTTGCCGAACCCCGTGACACGGTTCTGCACCAGCGAGCTGAAGATTCGCCCCATGCACAAGTACCTCCGCTCCCAAGGGTGGGGCGAGTGGGACCAGTTCATCGGCATCCGGGCGGACGAGCATCGGCGCGTCGCCAAGATTCGAGCGCGCGGGCACAGCACCGAGTCGGTGGACGAGACCATGTGCATGCCGCTGGCCGACGCGGGGGTGACCGTCCAGGAGGTCAACGCCTTCTGGCGCTCGCAGCCCTTCGACCTGGAGCTGAAGACCGTCAACGGCCGGACGCTGGAGGGCAACTGCGACCTGTGCTTCCTGAAGCCCCCGGCGCAACGCCTGGGGCTCATCAAGGCCAAGCCCGAGCGCGCAGTGTGGTGGGCGCGGATGGAGAGCTTGGGCGTGGCGTCCAAGCCGAGCGGCGCCCGGTTCTGCAAGGACGG
>DATEFR010000206.1:0-2979 GCA_035280545.1 Burkholderiaceae bacterium
TAGATGCTCTGCAGATCCTGCCGCTCGCCGATCGCACGGCTGACCTGGTCCAGCAGCAGCATCCGGTCGAGCTGGGCCTGCAGCTGAGCCTCCGTGCGTTCGCGCTCGACGATCTGCGCCTTCAGGCTCTCGGTCGTGCGCCGCAGGTCGGCGTTGGCCGTGCGCAGCGAGCCGGCGAGCCGCGCTTCCTCCATCCGCCCCTCGACGATGGACGTGAACAAGGTCAGCCCCAGCACGGCCACCGCCGCTGCCCCGACCAGCAGGCTCAGGCTGCCGCCGGACAGCACGGTGGCGCTCAGGCACACCGAGCCCTCGGGGAAACCGGCCGCCGCCATGCCGGTGTAATGCATGCCGCTGATGGCCAGGCCCATCACCGCGGCCGCGGCGGCCTGGTAGGCAAACTCGCGGTGCTTGCTGACGCGCCGCAGCCAGAAGAAGATCAGCAGCGCCGCCGCCGACGCGACCACCGCGATCGCGACCGACCCGCCCACGAGCGCAGCGTCCCACTGGATCGGCGGCGCCATGGCCAGCGCGGCCATCCCGAGGTAGTGCATCGCGCAGATGCCGGCGCCCATCGCGAGCGAACCGCCGGCCAGGCGCGGCAGCGTCAAAGAACCGCGGCTGGCCAACCCCAAGGCCACGGCCGACACCGCAACCGCCGCAATCCACGACACGAAGGTCAGCAGCCGCGTGTAGCCCAACGCGATCGGCAGCGAGAACGCGAGCATGCCGACGAAGTGCATGGCCCAGATCCCGGTGCCCATCGCGACCGAGCCGCCGACCCACCAGGTCAGCGCGACGCCGCGGTGCGCGGCACGCACGCGCTTGGCCAGGTCCAGCGCGACGTAGGACGCGAAGCTGGCGATCAGCACCGAGGCCACCACCAGCGCCGGGTCGTAACGAGGGGTCAGGTACGCCATGGTCGTGACACCAGGCGCGATCTTGGCCGAATCAGGCGGCGGGCGCCATCATGCAGGATCGGGGGATGGTCAATGCCCGGTGATCGAGTTGCGCAGCTTCGCGAGCATCGCCGCCACCTCGGCGCGCTCGCGCGGGCCGATGCGGGCCTTGTCCATCGCCTTGCCCAGGTCCTCGACGAGCGCGTCGAACTCGTCGTCGCGCACGAACATCCCTTCGTGCGCATCGGCCATGTTGCGCCCCTTGTAGACGCAAGGTCCGCCGCTGCGCTCGCAGAGGAACTCGGCCAGGTTGCGCTTCAGCGCATCGCCGCCGACACCGGCGAAACGTTGGTTGATGCGGGGGTCGGCCGAGATGTAGCCGATGCCGTCGTCGACCATCGTGGTGATCGCGTCCCAGCCGCCCAGACGCTGGTAGAGGCTCGCCTGCGGCGCGGGCGCCGTGCAGGCCGTCGATGCCAGCAGCAGCCACCCGGTCACGACCGTGGCCATGGCCGGCAGCCCCGGCATGAGTTTCTTTGTCGTCGTCGGCATGGCGGAGGAAGCTCAGGGTGGGCGGCGGCCGGCAATCTTACGTGCGCGCAGCGGCGCTAGACTGCGGCGATGGTCAGGTGCCCACGCTGTGGAGAGGAGAACCCGCCCAAGTTCAGGCTGTGCGGGTACTGCGGCAGTCCGCTGGCCGCGGCGGTGCTGCCAGCCCACGAGCTGCGCAAGACGGTGACCATCGTCTTCTGCGACCTGAAAAGCTCCACCGCGCTCGGCGAGAGGCTCGATCCCGAGGCGTTGCACGACGTCAAGGAACGCTACTTCCATGCGATGGCGGCCGAGATCACGCGCCACGGCGGCCTGATCGAGAAGTACATCGGCGACGCGATCATGGCGGTCTTCGGCCTGCCGCGGGCGCACGAGGACGACGCGCTGCGCGCACTGCGCGCCGCCGTCGGCATGCAGAAGGCGCTGGTCGTCGTCAACGCCGATCTGTCGGCGCGCTACGGCATCACGCTGGCCAACCGCACCGGCGTCAACACCGGCGAGGTCGTCGCCAACGACGATCCGACGGCCAACCAGAAGCTCGCGACAGGCGACGCGGTCAATGTCGCGGCGCGCCTGGAACAGGCGGCGCCCGCGGACCAGATCCTCATCGGCGAGGTGACGTACCGGCTGGTGCGCGACGCGGTCAAGGTCGAGCCCGTCGAGCCGCTCGAGCTGAAGGGCAAGGCCCAGCGGGTCCCGGCGTATCGGTTGATCTCGGTCGACGGGTTCGACGGCTCGATGCGGCGCATCGACACGCCGCTGGTCGGCCGCGAGGAGGAGCTCGTCACGCTCGGTCGCGCCTATCGCGAGGCGAGCGAGGGCCTGTCGGTCCGCATGGTCACCGTGGTGGGTGAGGCCGGGGCCGGCAAATCGCGTCTGGTGCAGGAAGTCGTCGAGCGCATCGCGACCGGCGCGCGCGTGCTGCGCGGCCGCTGCCTGGCCTACGGAGACGGCATCACGTTCTGGCCGCTGCGCGGCATCGTCGGCGAGGCGGCGGGGATCCGCGACGACGACTCGCCGGCCGACGCACAGGCCAAGGTGCTGGCAGTGTCCGGCGACGCGAACGTCGCCGACCGGCTCGCCTCGGCCATCGGGTTGAGCCCGGCCGCATTCCCGCTTCACGAGGTGAACTGGGCGACACGCCGGCTGCTCGAGACCCTGGCGGGCGATGGCCCGGTCGTCGTGGTGATCGACGACATCCACTGGGCCGAGTCGGCGCTGCTCGATCTGATCGACAGCATCGTCACCTCGTCGACCGGCGCTGCGATCCTGCTGCTCGCGACGACGCGCCACGATCTGCTCGAGGAACATCCGCAGTGGGGCGAAAGCGCGTCGGCCACCCGCCTGATGCTGCGCCCGCTGAGCGACGAGGCGTCGGCCCAGGTCGCCACCAACCTGCTGGGCGACGCCGATCTGCCGGAGGATGTGGTGGAACGCATCGTCGGGGCCAGCGAAGGCAACCCGCTGTACGTCGAACAGATGCTGTCGATGCTGGTCGACAGCGGCGCCTTGCGCCAGGAAGACGGGC
>DATEFR010000207.1:0-6787 GCA_035280545.1 Burkholderiaceae bacterium
GGGCGTGCCGAAACGCCGCTGGGGCAGCACGCAGGACGCGCTGACCGGCCTGCCGACCCGCGTGTTCTTCGAGAGCCGGCTGCACGAAAGCGCGAAGCGCTGCGATGCCCGCAAGGGCCGCCTGGCCGTGCTGTTCATCGACCTCGACGGTTTCAAGCCCGTCAACGACACGTTCGGCCACAGCAGCGGCGATCGTGTGCTCGAGCAAGTCGGCAAGCGGCTGCGCGGGCTGGTCCGGCAGCAGGACACCGCGGCGCGCATCGGCGGCGACGAGTTCGTGCTGCTGCTCAACGGCGTGACGTCGGAATCGGCCGCGCAGATCGCGACCCAGGCGATCGAGGTCCTGAGCAAGCCCTATGCGATCGGCCAGCGCGAAGTCGTGATCTCGTGCTCGATCGGCATTGCGAAGTACCCGGACCGCTGCGCCGCGAACAAGCTGATCGCGCGCGCCGATGCCGCGATGTACGCCGCCAAGCGCGCCGGCGGCTCGCGCCACTGCTTCTTCTCGCCCGAGATGGACATGGACGCGAAGGCGAACTTCGATCTGCTGCGCGACCTGCGCCGCGCGCTCGCCGGCGGCAGCGGACTCGAGCTGTACTTCCAACCGAAGATCGATGCGCGCAGCGGCAAGGTCACCGCGGCCGAGGCGCTGCTGCGCTGGCAGCATCCGCAGCGCGGGCTGGTCGGGCCCGAGGTCTTCGTGCCGATGGCCGAGCGCGCCGGGCTGATCGGCCCGTTGGGCGACTGGGTGATCGAAGCGGCGTGCAAGCAGGCCCGCACCTGGCGCGACGCCGGGCTGCGCATGCGCGTCGCGATCAACCTGTCGGCGCACCAGATGCGGCAGGACGATCTGGTCGACCGCATCGCCGACGCGCTGCGCCGGTACCGCATCCACCCGTCGCTGCTGACCTGCGAGATCACCGAATCGGCCGCGATGGAAGACACCGCGACCACGCAGGAGACCTTCCGTCGCCTCGGCGAGCTCGGGGCGCACGTGTCGATCGACGACTTCGGCACCGGCTATTCGAGCCTGGCCTATCTGCGCCGGCTGCCGGCCGAGGAACTGAAGATCGACCAGAGCTTCGTGAAGGACGTGGAACACGGCGCCGACGCGCGCGCGGTGGTCGATGCGGTCGTCAAGCTCGCGCACGCGCTGGGGCTGAAGGTCGTCGCCGAGGGCGTCGAGACGCCGCGCCAGGAGCAACTGCTGGTCGAGCTCGGCTGCGACGAGCTGCAGGGCTACTTGTTCGCGAAGCCGATGACGGCTCGCGCGTTGTTGCTGTGGGCGCTGGCCGATCGCTCGAAGCTTTCGGATTTCCGCGACTCGCTGTTCGGCGAGACCCGCGAGGTGCCGACCCGGCAGATGGGGGTGCAGCCGCTGCAAGGGTGATCGGTCGCTACCGCGGTCATCTCGTCCGCGCTGAACCTTCCATTCCGTTCGCGCTGAGGTATCGAAGCGCTCTCGCAACAGGGCTTCGATACCTCAGCCCGAACGGAAGTGTTGCTCAGCCCGAACGGAGTCGTGGAATCAAAGCCGCCCGACGCACCCCGGCGCGCCGCAGCGGCATTCGAGCCGCCCCTCGTGGTGCGTCTCGCCGTAGTTCACCGTCAGCTCCTCGCCCGCGACGATCGCGCGCAGCGCATAGAACTCGATCCGCCCGTCGCGGATCATCAGCCGCGCGTTCGGCCGGCATGAATGGTTCGTGAAGCGCATCGGGTCGCGCGACTTCGACGCGTCGATCGCCTTGCGCATCGACACCTCGACGATCATGATGCGCTGCTGCCCCTGCGCGCGGCGACGCGCCTCGGCGATGCTGATGGCCTCGCCGCGGATCTCGCCGATCTTCAGCCGCGGCGGAATGGCCTCGGCGGCGAACACGCCATAGCCGTCGATGCGGCTGCGCGCGACGCGCACCGCGTACTTCTGGTAGGGCGGGTGATCGGCGAGTGCGCCCATCTCGGTTCCTTCGTGATTTGCCGTTCGGCGAGGCGTGGGCACTTCAGCGCATCGCGCGTCGGCGCACGCACTCGAGGTACTTCTCGCCGTCCGGCGGTGCGCCGCTGCGCTGCGACGTCCAGATCATCTCGCCCAGGCACTCCATCACCTCGTGCTGCGCGTCGTGCGCCGAGCCCAGGCGCGCGGCCAGCAGCTCGTAGGCCTGCTTGATGCCGCGCGGCTGGTCGATGCCGATCTGCTCGGTGATCGACAGGTGCATCGACAGATGCAGGAACGGATTCGTGCGGCCGGCCTCGACGTCGTAGACCGCGGCCAGCGCCGCGTCGACGTCGGCCAGCTCGGCGTGGTACTCGGGGTGCGCGGCGATCCAGTCGGCCGCGAGGCTGTCCATGGGCGTCAACGGCAAGCCCTCGCGTTGCTTGCGATAGGCGTCGCAGAAGAAGCGCCGGACATCGGTCTGGGAAGGCGCGAACATCAGGCATTCTGGCATCGCCTCGGCCCGCTCATGGGACGCTGGGGATAGCGCCGGCGGACAGCATCCGGACAGCCATTCAAATTTGCCGAATACGGTCGACGAATTGCGCGATGTCCGGGCGCGGCGCGACTCAGAACAATGGCACCCGTTGCAGCCACTTTGCGCCGCCGAGCGCGGCCCCGTCGTCATGAACATCACCACCGAACAGCTCTTCGACAACGCGCGCACGCACAACGGCTTCACCGCCGAGCCGATTCCCGAAGCCAAGCTGAAGCAGCTCTACGAGCTGATGAAGTGGGGCCCGACCTCGGCCAACACCAGCCCGGCACGCATCGTGTTCGTCAAGTCGCCCGCGGCCAAGGAGAAGCTGCTCGCCGCGGTGTCGCCCGGCAACCACGACAAGACCAAGGCCGCGCCGGTGACCGCGATCATCGCGACCGACATGGAGTTCTACGAGAAGCTGCCGAAGCTGTTCCCGCACGCCGATGCACGCTCGTGGTTCGTCGGCAACCAGGCGATGATCGACACGACCGCGTTCCGCAACTCGAGCATCCAGGGCGGCTACTTCATCCTCGCGGCGCGCGCGCTGGGCCTGGACTGCGGCCCGATGAGCGGCTTCGACAATGCGAAGGTCGACGCGGCCTTCTTCGCCGGCACGCCGATCAAGTCGAACTTCCTGGTCAACCTGGGCTATGGCGACCCGAGCAAGCTGTTCGGCCGCAGCCCGCGCCTGTCGTTCGAAGAAGCCTGCCGCGTCGAGTGAGGCCCGTTCACGCTCCTGCTGGCGCGGGAGCGTGATGTGAAGATTTGTTCGTGAAGTCGGCCGCCCCGCCGCGGTAAGAACGCGGTAAGGCGAGCGGCCCCAGCATGCGCGCCGTTGTCGTTGCCACAGGCTGGAGTCTTCATGAAGTTCTTGCGTACGCGCGGTCTGCCGCTGCTGTTGTCGTCGTTCGGCGCCGCCGCCCTTGTCTTGCCCCCGTTGGCGCGTGCCGATGAGCCTGCTGGCAACGGCAGGCCCGACTATGCGTCCGGCGCTTCGTCCTGGGGCCTGGGCGTGGCCGTCGGCGCCAGTCAGCGCCCCTACCGCGATGCCGACAACAAGAACATCGCGCTGCCGCTGCTGATGTACGAGAACCGCTGGGTGCGCTTCGGCGGCACCGGCCTGGACCTGAAGCTGCCGTCGGCCGGGCCCGTGTCGTTCGCGCTGCGCGCCCGCTATTCGTTCGACGGCTACGACGCCGACGACGCCCCCATCCTGAACGGCATGCAAGACCGCAAGAGCAGCTTCTGGCTCGGCGGTGCGGCGCGCTGGCACAACCCGGTGGTCGACGTGTCGGCCGAGTGGGTGGGCGATGCGTCCAGCCACAGCAAGGGCCAGCAGTTCAAGCTCGTGCTGGAGCACAGCTTCCGCACCGGCCCGGTCGAGCTGACGCCGCGCCTGGGCGCGACCTGGCTGGACCGCAAATACGTCGACTACTACTACGGCGTGACCGCGGCCGAGGCCACGGCGTTCCGGCCGTTCTACGAGGGCAAGTCCACCGTCAACGCCGAGGTCGGCCTGCGCACCGTCTACAGCCTGGCGCCGCGCCACGCGCTGACGCTGGACCTGAGCACGACCCGCCTGGGCAGCGCGATCCAGGACAGCCCGCTGGTCGGGCGCCGCAACGTGAGCAGCGCACGCTTCGGCTACGTCTATCGCTTCTGATCGCGCGGGCCCTGACTACCATCCAGGCATGAGCCGTATCGCGCTGATCGAAGACCACGAGCGCCTGGCCGCGCTGGTGCGCCAGGCGCTGAGCGCGGCCGGGATCGAGGCCGACACCTTCGGCCGCGTCGACAGCGCCTGGGCCGCGCTGCGCGCCGCGCCGGCCGAAGCGCCGCGCTACGACGCGCTGATCGTCGACCGCGGCCTGCCCGATGACGACGGCCTCGCGCTGGTGCGCCGCATGCGCGAGGCCGGCCATCGGACGCCGTGCCTGATGCTGACCGCGCGCGACGCGCTGCACGATCGCATCGAAGGCCTCGAATCGGGCGCCGACGACTACCTCGCCAAGCCGTTCCCGATGGAGGAACTGGTCGCACGGGTGCGTGCGCTGCTGCGCCGTCCCGCGCAACTGCGCAGCCTCGCGCCGTCGTACGGCGACCTGCAGGTGCTGCCCGAGTCGGGCTGCATGCGGTGCGACAGCGAATCGGTCACGCTCGCGCCGGCCGAGCTGCAGATCATGCTGAGCCTGGTGCGTGCGGGCGGCCAGACGGTGCGCCGTGCCGCGCTCGAGGCGTCGGCCTGGGGCTTGACCGACGCGGTGACGCCGAACGCGCTCGACGTCGCCCTGCACCGCCTGCGCAAGAAGCTGCAGGCCATCGCCTCGACGCTGCAGATCGTCAACACTCGTGGTCATGGGTACGCTTTACGAGAAGCCTTGGCGCCGTAGCCTGGGGGCGCGGTTGCTCGCGACCTACCTGGTCGTTCTGCTGATCTGCACGACCGCGATCAGCGGCATCGTGCTGCTCAAGCTGTACCTGCCGGCCGAGCCGAACCCCGAGCACAGGCTGGACGGGCAGGGGGAGTGGCTCATCGACCGGCTGGCCTTCGATGCCGCCGGCCGGCCCAGCGGCCTGATCCGGGAGGCCCGCGGCGCGGTCTGGATCTTCGAGGGCCTGAACGACGATCTGAAATACCGCCTGGTCGATGCCGACGGCGCGGTGCTGCTGTCGTCGGAGCCGGGCGGCGGCGCCCTGACGCCGCCAGGCCAACGGTTCGATCCGCAGCGCCGGCTGTTCGTCTGGCAGCCCGAAGGCGGCGAGAAGCTGCATGTGCTGACCAAACCCGTCGAGCACGGCGGCCAGACCTACTACCTGCAGACCGCGCGCAGCCAGCGTGCGGACGAGTTCATCCAGCGGATGATCCACCGCGGCGTGGGCCTGAAGCTGCTGAAGAGCGGCGTGATCTCGACGGTCACCGTGTCGCTGCTGGTGCTGAGTGTCGCGGTCTACCTGACGCTGCGTCGCATGCTGCGGCCGTTGCACGAGGTGTCGGCCGCGGCGGCGCGCATCGGCCCGCGCAGCATCGGCACGCGGCTCGACACGCGGGGGCTGCCGAACGAACTGGTGCCGACGGTGGATGCGTTCAACCAGGCGCTGGACCGGCTGGAGCGCGGCTTCCGCGTGCAGCAGGACTTCCTCGCGTCGGCCGCGCACGAGCTGAAAACGCCGCTTGCGCTGATCCGCGCGCAGGTCGAGCTCGACAAGAGCGCGGATCGCCAGGCCTTGCTGCAAGACATCGACCTGATGGCGCGCCAGGTGCAACAGCTGTTGCAGCTCGCCGAAGTCAGCGAGCCGCGCAACTACGTGTTCGAGCCGGTCGATGTCGAGGGTGTCGCCGGCGAGGTGGCCGGTTACCTGGTCCGCCTCGCCGAACGGCGCGCGGTGCGGCTAGAGCTCGAGCTCGCCGCGGCGCCGGCCGGCGCGCGGTCGCTGCGGGCCGATCGCAGCGCGCTGTTCATCCTGTTGAAGAACCTGGTCGAGAACGCGCTGCAGCACACGCCGGCCGGGGCTGCGGTGCGCGTCAGGGCCGATGCCGACGGCGTCAGCGTGCACGACGAAGGCAGCGGCATCGCCGACGAGCACTTCGGCAAACTGTTCACGCGCTTCTGGCGCGGGCCGCAGCGACGCGACGAAGGGGCCGGGCTGGGACTCGCGATCTGCCAGGAGATCGCCGCGGCACACGGCTGGGCCTTGTCGGCGCGCAACGGCGAGCGCGGCGCGGAGTTCCGGCTGGCGTTCGGCGCCGCGGCTCGTTCGTAGCCGCGCGGGTCTCAGCGGTCGACGCTGTTGCGCACGTACGGGTCGACCCGCATCGCTTCCATGCGGTAGCTGCTCGCGCCCATGTAGGTCTCGCTGCGCAGCGTGCGCAACGTGCCGCTGATCCAGACGGTGTCCATCGGCCGGTAACCCTTGGTGGGCTGCTTGGGGCGCACCTCGATGATCTGGTTCGACGGCGGCGGCGGCGTGTGGATGCAGGCGCCGAAGTACGGCACGAGCAGGAACTGGATCAGCCCCTCCTTGGTCTCGTCCAGCGGCACCAGGTAGCCGGCGATGCGCACGTCCTGCCCGTCGAGCGCGACATTGGTCGGCGCGTTGTCCCAGGTCTCGCGCATGCGCTGCAGCAGCGCGACCGCCTTCGGGTCGGAATCCGAGAGCTGGCCGAAATTCATCTCGCGGAACTGCTTCAGCGGGTCCCAGTCCTTGGGCGTCAGGTCGTCCCAGGTGAGCTCGCGGTAGCGGGCTGGCGTGGCGGCGGCCGGTGTCGCGGTCGTCGCGGCGGCTGCCGGCGGCGGCGTGGGCGCGGCAGGGGC
>DATEFR010000208.1:0-8090 GCA_035280545.1 Burkholderiaceae bacterium
CGCGACCTCTGGCTGTACGGGGCGATCGGGGTACTTGCCGCGCCTGCGATCAACGCGCTGAACGGCACGTTCTGGCTCGCCACGGCGGGCTGGATCGGCTGGGCCGAATGGCCGTCGACCTGGGCGCACTGGTGGGTCGGCGATGCGATGGGCGCGGTCGTCGTCGGCATCCCGCTGCTGACCTTCTCGCGCAACGCCCTCGCCCATGCCTACGGCCAGTGGCGCTGGATTCCGTCCAGTGTCCTGACGCTCAGCGTGCTGATCGCCGCAGCGCTTGCCTTCGTGCTGGCCGACCACGCGCTGGTGACACGCTGGCCGCTGGTGTTCGTACCGCATCTGCTGCTGTGTTGGCTCGCCGCGCGCAGCGGGCTGTTCGCGGCCTCGGCGACGGCGCTGCTGCTGACGCTGCTCGCATTGCTGGCGACGGCCGCCGGCATCGGCCCGTTCCTCGCACCGCAGTCGGGGCATGGCATGGGGCTGCTCGCGGCCTATGTCTGCAGCCTGCTCGTGATCCCGCTGCTGACCACCGCGCTGACCGGCGAACTCGCCGCGAACGAACGGCGCTGGCACCTCGCGCTCGACAGCTCGGCGATCGGCGTCGGCGATTGGGACCTGGTATCGGGCCGCGTCGAGTTCTCGGCCCGTTGGCTGGCCATGCTGGGCTACCCGTCGCAGGAGTTCGGCCACACGCAAGACGCGTTCTGGGCCCTGCTGCACCCGGAGGACGTGCCCGGCGTGCAACGCGCCTTCGCGCCGCTGCGCGAGCGCCGCACGGCCTCCGATACCGTGAACTGCCGCGCCGAATGCCGCATGCGTTGCCGCGACGGCCATTGGCACTGGTTCGAGTTGCACGCGATCGTCGCGGAGCGCGACGCGAGCGGCGAGCCGCTGCGCATCGTCAACACCGCGCGCGACATCGCCGACTTGCAGGCCGCACGCGAACGCCAGCATGTTGCCGAGAGCCTGTTCGAGCATCTGCACGAAGGCCTGCTGATCACCGATGCGCAGAACCGCATCGTCGAGGCGAACCCGGCGTTCACGCAGATCACCGGCTATGGACGCGACGAGGTTCTCGGCACCGTGCCCAGCCTGTGGCGCAACGCCGAGGCTGGCTCCGACCACGCCGAGCAACGCAGCGCAATGCAGGCGAGCCTGGACACCACCGGAGCCTGGCGCGGCGAGCTGGTGGAGCAGCGCCGCGACGGCGACGTGTGCGTGCTCCAGCTCAGCGTCTCGCGGGTGCGCAACCCGAACGGCAGCGTCCGCAGCCACGTGATCGCGATCGCCGACATCACGCACGCACGCGAGCAGCTCGAGCAGTTGCAGCGCCAGGCGCATTTCGACGAGCTGACGCGGCTGCCGAACCGCGCACGCCTCGCGCAGATGCTGACCGACGCGATGCAGACCAGCCGCCGCGAAGGCTCGCTGCTGACCGTGTGCTACCTCGACCTCGACCACTTCAAGCCGGTCAACGACCGCTACGGCCACGAAGCCGGCGACCGCCTGCTGATCGAGCTCGCGAACCGCATGCGCCGCTCGCTGCGGTCGTGGGCCGGCGGCGACGACGTGGTCGCGCGCATCGGCGGCGACGAGTTCGTGCTGCTGCTGCGCACCGCGACGCTGGACGAAAGCCGGCATGCGGTCGAGCGCGTGCTGCACCAGATCTGCCAGCCGTATGCCCTGGGCGCAGGCACCGCGCCGACGCTGATCACCGCGAGCATAGGCGCGACCGTGTTCCCGCTCGACGGCGCCGATGCCGAGACGCTGCTGCGCCACGCCGATCACGCGATGTACGGAGCCAAGCAGGCCGGCCGCAACGGCTACCTGTTCTTCGACGCCGAGCACGATCGGCGTGCCGAAGCGCGCTTCGTCGCGCTGGGCCGCGTGCAGGAGGCGTTGGACCATCACGAGTTCCGCCTGTTCTTCCAGCCCAAGGTCGACATGCGCACCGCCAAGGTGCTGGGCGTCGAGGCGCTGCTGCGCTGGCGCCACCCCGAGCAGGGCGTGATCTCGCCGGCGCAGTTCCTGCCGTTGATCGAGAACACAGGGCTGTCGGTCAGCGTCGGCAACTGGGTGCTGCAGCAGGGCATCGATCAGCTCGCGCAGTGGCTGCGCGACGGGCTGGACATCACCCTGAGCGTCAACGTCTCGGCGCGCCACCTGCAGGAGCCGCTGTTCGCGCAGCACCTGGCCGGGCTGCTGTCGCGGCACCAGGCGCCGGTCGCGCAGCACCTGATCCTCGAGGTGCTCGAGACCGCCGCGCTGGCCGACGTCGACTACACGATCGAGTTGATGGAGCAGTGCCGCGAGCTCGGTGTGCGCTTCGCGCTCGACGACTTCGGCACCGGCTACTCGACCTTCACCTACCTGAAGCGGCTGCCGCTGGACATGCTGAAGATCGACCGCTCTTTCGTGATCAACATGCTGAGCGACCGCCACGACCTGGCGATCGTCGAAGGCGTCATCGGGTTGTCGCAGACCTTCGGCTGCAGCGTCGTCGCCGAAGGCGTCGAGACGCCGGAGCAGGCGCGCCGGCTGATCGAGATCGGCTGCGACGTCGGCCAGGGCAACGGGATCGCGGCGGCGATGCCGGTCGACCATGTGCTGGACTGGGTGCGGGACTATCGCGGCATCGATGCGCCGCGCGCGCCTTCCACGGGCCTCGTGACGCCCGCGGTCGACAGCCTCGCGCACTGACAGGGTCCACGCGATGCGGCGCGCCCCGTCGACAGCTCAATCGAGACTGAAGCCGACTTCGACCGCGCCGGTCTGCACCCGCGCGATCGGCTGAAAGCGCCACTGCGCGATCGCGGCGAGCGCCGCCGCGTTCAGGCGCGGGCTGGTGCTCTGCAGCACCTCGAGGTCGGCGACACTGCCATCGGTCTGCACGCTGAAGCGCACCTGCACCGAACCGCGGCGCAGCGTGCGCATCGCGGCGACCGGGAACTGCGGCTCGGACTGGGCGATCGGCACGAGCGTCACCGGGCTGTCGTCGGAGGGCGGTTCGGCAACGGCGGGTGGCGTGCTCGTGGCCTCGGCACGCGCGGGCCTGGCGGTAGCCGATTCGTCCGGCTTGGTGGCCGATGCTTTCGGAGCGTCGACGGCTGCCGCGCGCAACTCGGAAGAGCCGTTCGGCGCAGACGCCGACACAACCGCCTCGGGCCGCGGGCGCAACACGACCTCCGGCACGGGATCGGCGGTCGCACGCCCCGGCGCATTGCTGCTGCGAGTCGCGACGACAGGCTTGGCGGGCGCGGGCCGCTCGTCCTTGCCGTCCTTGCCGTCCTTCGTGTCTTTCGCCGAAGCCGACGAAGCGCTGGTCTTCCGGGCGCGGTCCCCTTGGATCATGATCCAGTGGAACACCTTCTCGGCATCGCGCTTGGCGCGTTCGCTCGGCGCTGCATCGCCGGCGCCTGACGGAGCCGACGCCGATGGCGCCGGTGTCGCAGCCGTTTGCGCGAACACAGGCAGGGACGCGGCAGCGCCTGCCGCGATCAGGAGCGCCGCCCTGCGGTAGCCAGGAAGCATCGACAACATGTTCCCTCGACGACGTTTTTGTTGGGGACGCTTGCGGATATCGCCGCGCTTCCCTGCATCCGCCATGTGACCGGTTCGTGACCGGTGGCGGCGTCGCGCGAGTCTAGCCAGCGCCGTGCCAGGCATGCATCACGCCAGCGCCTTCGGCATCGGACGAGCGCGCAGTTCGTCACGCTAGACTCGCCCGGTGATCCCGCCCGCCTTTCTCCAGGACCTGCTGTCGCGCGTCGACGTGGTCGACCTGGTGGGCCGGCATGTGCAGCTCAAGCGCGGCGGCGCGAACTGGAGCGGGCTGTGCCCCTTCCATGCCGAGAAGTCGCCGAGCTTCACGGTGAGCCCGAGCAAGCAGTTCTATCACTGCTTCGGCTGCGGGGCGCACGGCGATGCGATCCGCTTCCTCGTCGAGTACAGCGGGATGAGCTTCATCGACGCGGTCAAGGATCTCGCCCAGCAGGTCGGCATGACCGTGCCCGACGACGACCGCACGCCGCAGCAGCGCGAGCAGGCCGAGGCCCAGAAGCAACGCCGCGCGACGCTCAGCGACGTGCTGGCGAAAGCCGCCGACGCGTACCGCAAGCAGCTGCGGCAGAGCCCGCGCGCGGTCGACTACCTGAAGGGCCGTGGCCTGACCGGCGAGATCGCCGCGCGCTTCGGCTTGGGTTATGCGCCCGAGGGTTGGCGCGGGCTGGCCAGCGTGTTTCCAAGCTACGACGACCCGCTGCTCGAGGAAAGCGGCCTCGTCATCGTGCAGGGCGACGAAGGCGATGACGAGGCGCAACGCAAGCGCTACGACCGCTTCCGCGACCGCATCATGTTCCCGATCCGCTCGGTGCAGGGCGACGTGATCGGCTTTGGCGGTCGCGTGCTCGACCGCGGCGAACCCAAGTACCTGAACTCGCCCGAGACGCCGGTGTTCAGCAAGGGCCGCGAGCTGTACGGGCTGTTCGAGGCGCGCAGCGCGATTCGCGAGCGCGGCCACGTGCTGGTCGTCGAGGGTTATATGGACGTGGTCGCGCTCGCCCAGTCCGGCTTCGGCAACGCGGTCGCGACGCTGGGCACCGCCTGCACGCCCGATCATGTGCAGAAGCTCTTTCGCTTCACCGATTCGGTGGTCTTCAGCTTCGACGGCGACGCGGCCGGGCGCCGCGCCGCTGGTCGCGCGCTCGAGGCCAGCCTGCCGCACGCGACCGACACGCGCACGATCCGCTTCCTTTTCCTGCCGAGCGAGCACGACCCGGATTCGTATGTGCGCGAGCTCGGCTCAGAGGCTTTCGAGCAGTGCATCGCGCAGGCGGTGCCGCTGTCGCGCCAGCTCGCCGAGCTGGCGAGCGAAGGGAACGACCTGGAAACCGCCGAGGGTCGCGCCCGCATGCTCGCGACGGCAAAGCCGCTGTGGACGACGCTGCCCGGCGGCGCATTGAAACGCCAGGTGCTCGCGCAGTTCGCGCAGCTCGCGCGGCTAGACCCGAACGAACTGACCGCGCTGTGGGAAGGCACGCCGCCGCCCCGCCCCGCCAATGCCCCGAAACGCCCGGCACCGCGCCGCTGGCGCCTCGTCAGCCAGGGTGCGGCGACGCTGCTCGATCGTGCCGTCTGGCTGCTGGTTCAGCGCAGCGACCTGTGGGCCAAGCTGGACGGCGAATCGCACGATCAGCTCGCCGCCCAGGCCGCGCCGTACGACCTGTTCTTCGGCTGCATCGAGCGCAGCCTGCACGAGCACGGGCCACTCGCGCCCGCTGCGATGCTCGAGGAGCTCCAGCGTGAGGCCGCCGCGGCGGCGGAGACGTCATCGACAGGCAGCGCCGGCCCGGCCGCGCTGGCCCGCATCGGCGCGTTTCACGAGCCCAGCACCGAAACCGACATCGCGGCCGAGCTCGCGCTGGTGCTTGACCGCCTGCGGCTGCAGGCGGTGGAGGAGGAGCTGAAGCTGCTGTTCGAGTCGGGCAGCACGCTGTCGCCCGATGCTCAGGCCCGCGGACGCGAGCTGCTGGCGACGCAGGCTCAGCTCAAGGCGAAGCTCGCACGGCCGATAGTCTCCGAATAGCAGCAGCCCGGCGCGGGCTGATGCAAGGGAGACCCGCATGCAAAACCTCGTGGATTGGGACAGCGCCGTCGTCGGCGCTCCGCCGTGGCTGATCACGCTCGCCGGGGCCGCCTGCCTCGCCGCGTTGGCGTTGCTGATGCTGACCATCCGTTCGGCGCGCGCATCGCGCCGCCACGCCGGCGCGCTGGAGATCGCCCGGGCCGTCATCGAGCAGGTCCAGGCGCAGCACGACGCGCTGCGCGGCATGTTCGACGGCGTCGCCGATGGCTTGGCGCTGTTCGACGCGTCCGACCGCCTGATCGCCTGCAACCGGGCGTGCACCACGGCTTACGCCCGCATCACGGACCGGCGGATCCACGGCGCGCGTTATGTCGATCTGGCCAGGGCCGCGATCGCCTGCGCTCACGCTGGGCTCGATTCGCCGGCGCAGGAGCGCCTCGTCGCGCGCTTCATCGACTGGCACCACCAGGGCGGCGAACCCCGCCTGCAGCGCTGGAGCGACGGCCGCTGGATGCGCATCACCGAGCGCCGCCTGCCCAATGGATGCACCGTGGCGACTTTCCGCGACGTGGACGAAACGCCATCCCCGATGTATAATCCTTTGTTGACGTACGCGCGGCAAGTGTGACAGCAGCACCTCCGGGCCTCGGCCACCCTCTGAACCAGGGTCCCAGAACGGGAACTAAACAATTGGCCACCCTCTTCCCGCAAGGGCTGCACTCCCGAATGTTCACCCGAACTTGCCCGCACCGGCGTGTCACGCTCGGGTCGCCGCTCACGCGGCGGCCACACGCGAGATGCGGCGCCGGTCTTGAATTTCGCACCAACGTGCGCAGTTCAGCATCAGGGCACCGAGTTCGAGGCTCGTCGAGCCTAGCCCCATCCATCCGAGGAATTGCATGACCGCGAAGAAAAGCGCTCCCGCCAAGACCGCTGCTGCGCCCGCCCCTGCCACCAAGACTGCCGCGAAACCGGTGGCCGCGAAAGCCGAAGAGCTGAAGAAGACTGCCGTCGCCAAGCCCGCCGCGAAAACGCCGGCGAAGGCGGGCGTGGTCGAGGCCAAGGGCAAGCCGGGGCGCAAACCCAAGGTCGATGACAAGGCGAAGAAAGCCGCTGAAGACGGCGACGTCGACCTGTCCGATCTCGAGTCCGATCTCGAGGGCGAGCCCGAGGCCGACGCGGCTGCAGCCGACAGCGCCGAGAAGGCCAAGGCCAAGCCGCTGCGCATGAAGGTCAGCCGCGCGAAGGAGCGCGCGCTGATGCGCGAGTTCGGCCTGGACGAAACCGCGCTGACCGAGGAAGAGGTCGCGAAGCGTCGCCAGGAGCTGAAGACGCTGATCAAGATGGGCAAGACGCGTGGTTTCCTGACACATCAGGAAATCAACGACCACCTGCCCGAAAAGCTGGTCGACAACGAAATCCTCGAGGCCATCGTCTCGATGCTCAACGACATGGGCATCGCGGTCTACGAGCAGGCACCCGATGCGGCGACGCTGCTGATCGCCGGCGGCGGCGCGACCACCGCCACCGAAGAAGAAGCCGAAGAAGCGGCTGAAGCAGCGCTGTCCACGGTCGACTCCGAATTCGGCCGCACGACCGACCCGGTGCGCATGTACATGCGCGAGATGGGCACGGTCGAGCTGCTGACCCGCGAAGGCGAAATCGAGATCGCCAAGCGCATCGAAGGCGGCCTGCAGGCGATGATGTTCGCGATCAGCGCGTCGCCGACGACGATCGCCGAACTGATCTCCTACGCCGACAAGATCGCCTCGGGCGAGATGAAGATCTCCGAGGTCGTCGACGGCTTCGTCTCCGAAGACGAGGCCGACGACTACGTGGCCGAGGAAGACGTCGACTTCTTCGACGAGGAAGACGACGACGACGGCCAGGGCGGCAGCAAGGCGCTGACCAAGAAGCTCGAGGAGCTGAAGACCGCTGCGCTGGTGAAGTTCGATGCGCTGCGCATCAACTTCGACAAGATGCGCAAGGCCTTCGAGAAGGAAGGCTACCAATCGCCGGCCTACAACAAGGCCCAGCATGCGATCAGTTCGGAGCTGATGACGATCCGCTTCACGGTCAAGACGATCGAGAAGCTGTGCGGCATCCTGCGTTCGCAGGTCGACGACGTGCGCCGCTACGAACGCGAGCTGCGCAAGATCCTGGTCGACAAGTGCGGCATGCCGCAGGAATACTTCATCAAGCACTTCCCGCCGAACGCGCTGAACCTGAAGTGGGCGGAGAAGGAAGTCGCGCTGGCCAAGCCGTACAGCACGGTGCTGTCGCGCAACCTGCCGCCGGTGCAGGAGCTGCAGAAGAAGCTGATCGACCAGCAGGGCCGCGCGGTCGTGCCGCTCGAGGACCTGAAGCAGATCAACAAGCGCATGAACGAGGGCGAGAAGGCCTCGCGCGACGCGAAGAAGGAGATGATCGAGGCCAACCTGCGCCTCGTGATCTCGATCGCGAAGAAGTACACCAACCGCGGCCTGCAGTTCCTCGACCTGATCCAGGA
>DATEFR010000209.1:0-2300 GCA_035280545.1 Burkholderiaceae bacterium
CCAATGCCGTCCCAAAACCGACTCCAGCACGATCTTCGCACCGAAATAGGCCAGGAGGAGTAGCGCAACGCCGCTCAGAACCCAGTATGTCAACCTGGGCCCGCGCCAGCCATAGCGCCACCGGCCGAAGATCAGCGCGGCGAAAACGGCCCAGGCGAGACACGACAGGATGGTCTTGTGGGCCAGGTGCTGGGCCATGAGGTCTTGCACGAAGACGAAGCCGCTGAACAGCGCGAGCGAGAGCAAGATCCAGCCTGCGACGAGCGCCTGAAACATCGTGCCTTCGAGCGATTCCAGCGGCGGCAGCACCCGCAAACCGCCCACAGGCTTGCGGCTGCGTAGGCGTCGATGCACAGCGGTAACGGCGACCGCGAGTACGGCGGCTACGCTCAGCAGGGCGTAAGCCAATGTCGACAGCACGACGTGGGCTACCAGCCGCCAGTCTCGGTGCTCGACGACAAACCCCGGGGCCTCGCGATGCGTGCTCACGGCCACGATGCCGGCCAGCACGAGCAGCAGCGCACACGCACCCGCGAAGCGAGGTCGTTGGAGGCTGGTGATCAGCGCAATGAGCGCGATCGTCCAACCGACGAGCGATGCCGTATCGGCAACGCTGAACGCCATCGCCGCACTGGACAGCGCAATCCACAGCAACCAGCCGTGGAGCACGAATGCCACCGTGCCCAACGCTATGCCGGCAATGCGCTGTCCCGGGGCAATGCGCAGCTGTGCTTCGCTGGCGCTGGTGAGCAGCCAGATCGAAGCACCGAAATAGCAGGCGAGGACGATGACGGCGAGCACGGTTGGATTCGCGAACGAAAAGCTTGCGCGCGATGATGTCACAAGCCGGCGGAGTCATGACAGCAAGGCGGCAGCCTGCGGCATAATCGCCGCCTCTTTGCGGCCGGATCCGCCGGCGCTCATTTTCAAGGTGAACACATGTTCGACAAGCTGACCTCGCGGCTGCAGGGCGTCATCGAAGGCCTGCGCGGGCGCGGTCGTCTCACGGAGGAGAACATCAATGAAACCCTGCGCCAGGTGCGCATGGCATTGCTCGAAGCCGACGTCGCGTTGCCAGTCGTCAAGACCTTCATCGAGGCCATTCGCGCCCGCGTCGTCGGTACGGAGTTCGACAAGAACCTCACGCCCGGTCAGGCGCTGGTACGCATCATCCACGACGAGCTCGTGAGCTTGATGGGCGCGGGCGTGCGCCCGCTCAATCTGCGCGCGCAACCGCCGGTGGTGATTCTGCTGGCCGGCCTGCAAGGCGCCGGCAAGACGACCAGTGCAGCCAAGCTTGCCAAATGGCTGCAGGAGAATGAACGCAAGAAAGTGATGATGGCGAGCACCGACGTGTATCGCCCGGCCGCCATCCTGCAGCTCGAACGACTCGCGACGGAGCTCGACACCGGCTTCTTCCCTTCCGATCCGAAGAAATCGCCCGTGATCTTGGCGCAGGAAGCGTTACAGGAGGCCCGTCGGTCGCTCTTTGACGTCCTGATCGTCGACACGGCCGGTCGCCTGCACGTGGACGCCGAGATGATGGACGAGGTGCGAGCGATCGCCACAGCCGTGAATCCCACGGAAACATTGTTCGTCGTGGACAGCATGGCGGGCCAGGATGCCGTGAACGCCGCCCGCGCCTTCGGCTCAGCCCTGACGCTGACCGGTGTCGTCCTGACCAAGACCGATGGCGATGCCCGCGGCGGTGCCGCGCTCTCGGTACGCCAGATCACCGGTCAACCCATCCTGTTCATGGGTACCGGCGAGAAGACCGCTGCTTTGGAGCCGTTTCAGGCCGATCGCGTGGCTTCGCGCATTTTGGGCATGGGCGATGTGCTCTCGCTGGTCGAGGACGTGGTCCGGAAGGTCGACCGCGAGCAGGCGGAGCGCCTTGCCCAGAAGTTCAAAAAGGGCAAGGAGTTCGACCTCGCGGATCTGCACGAGCAGCTCCAGCAGGTCGAGAAAATGGGGGGACTGAGCGCATTGATGGACAAGCTGCCAGCCCAGCTCGCCAGTAAGGCCCAGGCTCAGCAACCCGACGAAAAGGAGATCAAGCACCAGCTGGCGATCATCCGCTCGATGACACCCAAGGAACGCCGCTACCCGAAGAACATCGACGCCTCCCGCAAGCGCCGCATCGCCGCCGGCGCCGGTGTACACGTCTCTGAAATCAACCGCTTGCTGAAGAACTTCATCCAGATGCAGAAGGTGATGAAGACGATGCAGAAGGGGGGGTTGAGCAAGCTGATGCGGGGGTTGGGGGGGAGGATGCCGTTTGGCGGCTAGTTGGCTTGCTG